>JANNXZ010000124.1:0-3281 GCA_031409835.1 Nitrospirota bacterium | reverse complement strand
CACTCCGATGATTTCCATCATTCGCTGGATTCTCGCCCAGAGTCTCCCAGCCGAGTTGTTTCTGGTCTTTGCCAACAAGGCCGAGGCCGACATCATTTTTCGGGAGGAATGGGACGAGGATGTGCGCGAACACGCGAGCTTCAATTGTTATCACGTTCTGGAGCAGCCGCCCAAAGACTGGTTGCATGGCACAGGCCGTATCACTGAGGATATTCTGCAAAAGCATCTTCCGCCGCCCGCCTCTGACACCGTGATCTTTCTCTGCGGTCCCCCGCCAATGACCGACGCACTGGAAGCCACTCTCAAAGCGATCGGCCATTCTGAGCAGGCCATCATCCTTCCGTAACCATGACGGACGAATAGAAGTTCGAGTCTTGCCCCCCAACATTGCGGAGACTATCTCCCCGCGGCTGTTCCAGCGTTCACATTCCTCCTCGTTTGCCTCTGGCAATTGGGATGGGACTTGCCCTGGCAGCCCCTTGGAATCGTGGCGATCAAGAGGGATAATATGTCGGTCACTGCATCAGTCGATCCGCACCTCCAAGGAGGCTGCTATGAGAATTCTTCTGGCCGTCGACGAGTCCGAGAACTCCCATCGCGTTGTCCAGTATGTTGGATCTCTCCTGGGCCGAACACCAGATGTCGTCGTCACCCTCTTTCATGTGCTCAAACCCATGCCGCGGGGGTTGCTGGAGCATGGCGGATCGGAAAGTCCTGCCGCTGAGGCAGAGTTGAGCGTGCAGTTGCGCAATGATCAGGATGCCTGGATTCGGAAGGAGCGGGAATCCGAGTGCCATGTCCTGAAGGAAGCGTGCGAGACGCTGGCACAATCTGGATTCGACATGAGCCACGTAGCGGTGAAGTATGGCCATGAGGATGATATTGCCAGAAACATTCTCGAAGAGGCGCGCAGCGGACATCACGAGACCATCGTCGTGGGGCGGCAGGGAACGTCTCGGATCAAACAGATCTTCGGCGGCGGTACGACCGATCATGTACTGCGCGATGCAAAAGGCTTTGCGATCTGGGTGGTGGAATGAAACGGTCAATGTCTTGTTGATCTTCTCTCCGAGGCTAGGTGGTCCAATGTGGCACTGCGTATACGCATCGCATCTGAATCGTCAAAAGTTGGCAGAGCGCTGTCATAAGCCATCGCGAGCCTACTTCCCGGATATCGTGGCACTCATATCGCTTCTGTTTCTGAGTAGCATCCCTGCCAATGCGGAGTGGACGGCGGTGGAGAAAGACTATTTGTTGCCAGGGCTACAGACTGTGTACGTCGATCCAGACAGTATTCGTAGAGAAGGGAATCTGGTGACGATGCGGCAGTTAATTAACTTTAAGTGGATGCAAGGGAGTGCGAGAGGGCCCACCAGATTTATGTCTACGGAGACGCACATTCAATTCGACTGCGCAGAAAAGCGCCTTCGATTGCTTGCCTTTACGGAGTTCTCACACGGCATGGGAACCGGTATACCGGTTGCTGGACACGTAGACAAGGGTAATTGGATACCGGTTGAACCAGAGAGTATTAATCAGGCTCTGTGGGAAGTCGGCTGCGGCAAAGAGTGATCGTGAGAACGCAATCAATCTTTCGGCACAGGCAAGGTCGTCCGCTCACGCCCCGTTCTCCTGTCTTCTGATGATGTTCTCATTTCTCTGTTTTCAGCTTCCCGAAGACACCGAGTGGCGAATAGAGGGTATACCGCCAACTGCTTGGGCCAAAGGAGTAAAACGTGTATGCCCAGATGGCCACATCGGTCAGGTTGCCCCATTCGGCCTTTCCCTGCCACACATAATACACCACGATCAAGATGCCTGTGAGGGCAATGAAACGAAGGAGGTGGCAGCCCACCGATAGACGAAGGAGAGAGAGCGCGGTGGCCCCTATGAGACCGATGGCGAACAAATCTGACGCGAAGAGGTTACCATCGGTAATATCTCTAGAAATAAAATGCCAGGCCCCCATCCACAGGAGGAGCGCATGAAAGCCCCACCATGTGATCGTCCCAAGAAGCTCATCTCTCTGCGAGGTTTCCATCGAATAGCCCTCATGTAGTCTGTTACCGGCGGCAGTTATTCCGCCCGATGCGATCTTTTGCACCTGTGTCCGCAATCGACAGCCATGCAATATAGCAGAAACCGACAGTGAAAAGCGGCATTGCGTGGTTGCCCTTGCCTCGTTAGAATTCACCCACGTTGCTCTTCTCTCCAAGACCGGTTGATACGATGCGATATTTCGCAAATGCATCGAATATGAATCGTCGGCTAATTGAGCCGAGGCACCATTTAGTCGTGTTCGCTCTATTTGTTGTTAGCGCGCTTGCGAATCTGTGTAGCGCGCAGATGGCACCAGTGCAGCCAGCTCAGAATCAAGCCGTACGGTCGCCGCAAGCCGAACCGAGTGCCGGGGTGTCGGGTCAGGCCGACGTCGGACCTGTATCAGGGGAGAAGTTTGGCGCTGGCCCTATGACGAGTTCAAGTACCGGGAAGAGGTTTGGCTCCGCCGGGCGAGGACTTCCCGGAATGCTTGGCGGACCGCCGATTAAGGGATCGATGGGGTATCAAGATCCCTCAAGCCGGTACATGCGCCCTCCGGCGATTCCACCGTTGCTGTGCGATCCGGCCGTGAATATTCCTTGTTAGAGCAGGATGCTGAAAAAGTCCGCCAGCGGAATAAGATTGTTATTTGGTTTATTTGGTTTGTCTCGTTTGTTTGGTTCAACAAGACCAACCAGATAAACAAAACAAACCAGATCAACTAGATAGGCCAGACCGACCGACCGAGCTACTCTCAGACGTGCGGACCCATCGAAGTTGTCGCCTGCTAACTGATGTATCTTCGTATCGATTGCACGGAGCCTGATGATGACGAAGCTTCTCCATCCGATTGCCGATGGTAAGACCCGTTGTGGATGGGTCGGCAACAAGCCGCATTTCACCGCCTATCATGACCATGAGTGGGGAGTGCCGATTCACGATGACCGGAAGCATTTTGAGATGTTGCTGTTGGAGGGCGCGCAAGCAGGCCTCACATGGGAAACGATCTTGTTGCGACGGGAGGGCTATCGTCGAGCGTTTTCGGAGTTCGATCCGAAGAAGGTGGCGCGATTCACGGCAAAGAAAAAAGCCCAGCTGCTGAAGAATCCCGGGATCATTCGCAACCGGCTCAAAATCGATTCAGCGGTGACCAACGCGCAGGCGTTTCTGATTGTACAAGAGGAATTCGGTTCGTTCGATCATTACGTCTGGCAGTGTGTCGAGGGGAAGCCGAAAGTGAA
>JANNXZ010000123.1:0-3406 GCA_031409835.1 Nitrospirota bacterium | reverse complement strand
ATTGAGCAGAAGAAACGGCGGCAGCTCTCATAGACCCATCTCAGCATTGACCATTGACCAATGACATCGCTATCCCCTCAGCTCCACCAGCGCAAACTTTCTGCGGCCGACCTTCAGACGATAGGTTCGTCCTGCCACAATCGCTAATACGGAATTTGCATCGCTCTGTTTTTGTCCATCGACCTCCAGCCCCCCCTGAATGATTAGCCGCCGGGCCTCGCTCTTACTCGGCACAAGCCCCGTTTTGGTCACTAGATCGACAAGACTGATCGACTGCCCTTCGCGCAAATCGGCCAAGGTCAACGTCAATCGCACGTCCGGCTCGCTCGGAAATTCCCGCTCTTGAAATTTTTGCTGAAAAGACGCCCTCGCTTGTTGGCCGGCTTCTGCCCCGTGATATCGAGCAACGATCAGGGCCGCGAGTGCTTGCTTCGCCTCCATCGGATGAGCGGCCTTCACTCCAGCCAAATCCTCCGTCGTCAGCAGCTCGTAGTACCGAAGCATCAACGCGTCACTGATCGACATGAGCTTCCCAAACATGTCGTTCGGCGTGTCTTCGAGCGCAATGTAGTTACCGACGCTCTTGCTCATTTTCTTCACGCCGTCCGTACCCTCAAGTAGCGGCATCGTGATCACCACTTGAGGCTCTTGGCCATAATCACGTTGCAACTCGCGCCCCATCAGCAGATTGAACTTCTGATCGGTGCCGCCCAGTTCGACATCGGACTTAAGCGCCACGGAATCGTAACCCTGCACAAGGGGATACATGAACTCATGGATACTGATCGGCTTCTGCTCATGATACCGCTTATGAAAATCATCCCGTTCGAGCATCCGCGCGACACTGCTATGCGCACTCAGATGAATCAACCCTTCTGCGGTCATGGTACTCATCCACCGGCTATTGAACTCCACCAGGGTCTTCGCAGGGTCGAGGATTTTGAAGATCTGCCGCTCATAGGTCTTGGCGTTCTCCAAGACTTTCTCTTTCGAAAGCGCGACGCGTGTTTCAGACTGGCCGGTCGGATCGCCGATCATACCGGTGAAATCGCCGATCAAGAAAATCACGTGATGTCCAAGTTCCTGAAAGTGCTTCAGCTTGTGGATCAACACCGTATGGCCTAGATGCAGATCCGGAGCAGTCGGATCGAAGCCTGCCTTCACACGCAGCGGCCGGTTCTCCTTCAAGGAGCGTATGAGCTTCGATTCAAGTTCGGCCCGCTGAATCACCTCCACGACTCCGCGGAGGATCAAGTCGAGTTGACGGGAAAGTTCACTCATGTTGCCTTCTTCCGTCTATCTGAAAGCCCGGTATCGGGCGTGACCGTGACCAATGAACGAATCCGCTCAAACTTTTTTTTCCCAATCCCTTTGACTGCCCGCAACTCCTCAAGAGAGTGAAAGGCACCCACCGATTGCCGATACTCCATGATCCGTTCAGCCAACTGGGGACCGATCCCCGGCAGCGCGTCAAAATCCTGCTCCGTCGCCCGGTTCAGATTCAGGGGCCCCCTGTGAGATCGTTTCGGAGCAGCAGGAGTAGCCTGCCGATCTGACAACAAGGAGACAGCGGATGGACTCACCACCGTTGCGTTGCCACTTCCGGACGCAATTTCAGCCTTCGATCCCTCGAACGATTCGGCAGCAAGGTCGTGCTCACGGTCGAATGAGGTCGGCAGGGTCCACCCGATCCAGAAAACGACGCCCATAGTCGCTGCGAACATCCCGAGCTTAATGAAAAGAGAATACAGCATGGTCTTCAGGTCGAATATCGAATGTCCAAAGTCGAAAGTCCGAAGACTTGACGACTTCATGACTTTAAGACTTACGACATCTTTTTTCTGGCTTGATGTATTGCCTTCCCCTCGACATCTTCAGCCGCTTCCATCAGGCCTTCGGCCAGTGTCGGATGTGCATGGATCATCTCTGCCATTTGCGTCACCGTCGCGCCGACTTGCATCGCCATCGCCGCTTCAGACACCAGATCAGCTGCATGGGCTCCAACGATATGCACGCCCAGAATTTTTCCGCTTGGAGACTCGGCAATGACCTTGAACAACCCCGTCGTATCCCCTGTCGCTTGCGCCTTCCCCAACCCGGCATATCGAAAACGTCCCACCTTGAGTGCGGCATCGGGATTCTGCCCGGCAGCCTGAGCCCGTTCACGGGCTTGCTGTTCAGTCACACCCACGCGACCGATTTCCGGCAGGGTAAAAATTCCGGCGGGGATGACGTCATAGCGAACCGTCGCTTCATGCCCCAGGATATTCTCGACCGCAACTTTGCCTTGCGCCGAAGCCACGTGCGCCAACATGGCCTTGCCGACCACGTCGCCGATCGCATAGATCCCCGGCACAGTGGTTTCCATCCGCTCATTGACGAGGATCTCCCCGCGCCGTCCCGCTTGCACTCCCACCTGCTCCAGTCCAATGCCTTGGCTATTCAACCCTCGCCCCACGGACACCAGCAGCTTCTCTGCCACAACCTGCGTGCCATCTTTAAGATGCGCGATGATCATCTCCGGTGACCGCTCCAGTCTCTCAACGGTGGTCCCGGTCAGAACTGTCACGCCGCGTTTCTTGAGCTCCCGCTCCATCGTCGATGAGATGTCGCTATCCTCCAGCGGAAGCACGTGCGCCATCAATTCAACAATCGTGACCACAGTCCCTAGCCCGCTATAGAGCGCCGCGAACTCGCATCCTTCGACTCCTCCCCCGACGATCAATAGTGTGGCCGGAATACGATCAAGGTCCAAGAGGTGCTGGCTAGTGAGCAGTTGCTGTCCATCGATCGGAAACTGCGGAAGGTTCGGCCAAGACGACCCAGTGGCAACCACGATCGCGTCTGCCTGAATGTCCCGCGTCGCGCCATCGGCTGCGGTCACCGTGAGCGTCTGCCGATCCCGTAGCGATCCGGTTCCCTGCACATGCTCGATATTCCACGCCTTGAAGAGCGTCGCTATGCCCTTCACGAGAGTCGCGACGACCTGATTCTTTCGGGCGACCATCCGTGCGAGATCGTACCGGACTGGTCCTTGGATGAGTAGTCCCAGGTCCTCGGATTTTTTAACCTTGTCGCCGAGTTCGACGACGGACAGGAGGGCCTTACTGGGAATGCAGCCCCAATTCAAACAGACACCGCCAAGCGCATGGGACTCGATGACGGTCACACGGGCGCCAAGCTGGGCCGCCCGGATCGCAGCGACATAGCCACCAGGTCCAGCGCCGAGAATGGCGATGTGCTTCTGGGGGATCATTGAATCATTGGCTCATTGCCGATTGACTCATGGTGAGCACTCACCACTGATCCAATCATATGATGGTTCAATGTTTCTGGCCGGCAAGAAAGACTTCATACTCTGCGGCGGTCATTAGCGTATCCACTTCGCTCGCACTCGACAGATCGA
>JANNXZ010000122.1:0-2420 GCA_031409835.1 Nitrospirota bacterium | reverse complement strand
AGACAATATCGTACTCACCTCTCTGACTGGTATTCTGACCGGGACTCAGAGCGGAACTCTGACCGGGACTCAGATACTTGTAGGGGGTGGCCCAGGGATCTTCCGGAAGTTTTGGAAGATATCCGCCGAGCTTCCACTTCTTGGGAATCACACCGACCGAAGGTTTTTCCACCAAGGCCTTCAACCCTTGTTCAGTCGAAGGATAGACCCCATTGTCGAGCTTGTAGAGCTGCAAAGCGCCTTCGATATTTCGAATTTGAACTTTTGCCGCTGTGCGCTTGGCATCGTCGGTTCGCCCCATAATGCGAGGGACAACCAAGGCCGCCAGGATCGCAAGAATAGCCACCACGACCATGATCTCGATAAATGTGAAGCCGTCGGTTCCACCGCAGGCGCGAGGCGTAAGGCGTGAGGCGAGGGGGCCTCGGTGCCGGCGGTTTTTGCCCCATATCGTCCACATACTCTCGACCTGCTCTCTTCCAGTCATCGAACACCTCCCGTTAGACTCATCACCCATTACCTTAAACTGATCACTACCTCAACTTCGGAATTATACTCGTGTCGTACAACAGCGGAAGATTCCCGCAGGAGGCTCAAAAAGGTTGTCCAGCAAGGCCGCAGCGAGTGAAGGCCCGAGGCGTACCCTCTGGGGTACGTTGAGGGTCTGAACGATGCGAGAACGCTGCTGGCGGACTTTTTCAGCCTCCTGCTAGCGAACCATCTGTCCCATCTCAAAGATGGGCAGCAAGATCGCCACCACGATACAGAATACCAAGACACCCATGACCAAGATCATGATCGGTTCCAGGAGCGACGTGAATCGCGTAATGACTCGGTCCACCTCTCCATCGTAAATCTGCCCGATTCGACGCAGCATTTCTTCCATTTCACCGCTTCGCTCGCCGACCGCAATCATGTGGGTGACCAGCGCAGGAAATTCTCCGCTGCGCTTCAACGGTTCGGCGATGGTTTCCCCCTCCCGTATATTCTGTCTGGCCCCCTCGACCGCATGTTCCAGTACACGATTATTCATCACACGCTTCGCCACATCCATGGCGTCCAACAACTGCACACCGCTCGCCAGCATGGTGGCGAGCGTGCTCGTGAGCCGCGAGATGGCGACCATGCGGGCCACCTCGCCCAGGAGTGGAACTTTCAGGAGCCATCGGTCTGCCGCGAGCTGTCCCGCTTCTGTTTTCATTGCTCGGCGCACCAGCCATACGATCAACCCCACCCCACCAAGTATCACCGCCCAATAGTCGGCAAGGAACTGACTGATGCTCATCAGTACGACGGTGGGCCAGGGGAGGGCCTGCTTCAAACTCGTAAAGACGGCGGTGATTTTCGGCACAACAAAGGTCATGAGGAAAAACAGCACCGAGGCGCCGACGATCAACATCAGGGCAGGGTAGAGAACGGCGTTGGTGACTTTGTGTTTGAGCGCCAACTGTTTTTCCAGAAACTCCGCAAGTCGGAATAAAATCTGATCCAAGGCTCCGCTGGCTTCCCCGGCCCGCACCATGTGTACATAAATCTGAGAGAACTCGCGAGGGTAGCGCTCGAGCACCGCGCTATAGGAAGAACCTCCACGGATTTCTTCGCGGATATCGGCCATGAGGCTCTTCACGGATTTTTTCTCGGTTTGATCCACCATGACTCCAAGCGCTTCGACCAATGGCAGTCCTGCGACCAGTAATGTCGCCAACTGCCGGGTCATCATGGCTACGTCGGTCGTGCTGAGGGCAGGGGAGCGCCCGATTCCAACAGCGGATTTGCCGGAAGTGCCCGTGGCCGAGCTGGCGGTAATCGAGCCCGAGCCTTGTTCCACCATATCGGTGGGAAACACGCCGACCTTCCGCAATTTCACGCGCGCAACCTTCTGGCTCTCGGCATCGATGATGCCGGTCGCGGCTCCGCCGTCGTTCCGATAGCCTTTATACTGATAGACGGGCATCGTGTTAGCCCTCATTATTCATGATGGTTGGTCGCGAAATCACGGAGCCGCGTCGCGAGACCAGCGCGCGGAGCCGTGAGAACCCGATGCGTACTCGTGCAGTACGTTGAGGGTCCGAGGAGCGAGCCCGCTGGCCGAAGGCTCGTCGTAGCAGCGGATCGGTGATTGTAGCAGAAGCGTTCATGGATAATGCGGGCTAGATCTCGACTTCCTGTTGGGTAATCCGCATCAATTCTTCGGTCGTCGTGATTCCGTGAAACACTTTCTCTGCCCCTTCATCTTTCAAGGTCACCATCCCTTTCGCCATCGCCGCTTGACGAATCGATGCCGAGTCCGCCTTGTTGCCGATGAGTCGGCGAATTTCATCGTCCAGCACGAGGAGTTCAAAAATGCCTGTTCGGCCTCGATAGCCTGTTTGAGAACAGGCTGGACATCCGGCTCCACGAAAGAATGTGGGGCGCACCCT
>JANNXZ010000121.1:0-2584 GCA_031409835.1 Nitrospirota bacterium | reverse complement strand
AACGCTTCGATCGTGCCCCGTAGGACCAAAGGATGTGTGTTGATGTGAGGCGCGCCTGAAGCGGTTTCGACCAGGTTCGGCTTCAAGAGGATGCGCTTGCCCTTCAATTCATCTGGAGAAACACCCAGCGCCCGAACTCCCCTCGTAATCGCATCGGCAATATCCAACTGGTAGTGGGCCACCTTGGTCACAAAAGTCTGCGCCTCTTGTGGCATCCGAAAATACCGTTTCGGGATCAGGAGCAATCCTGATCCGAGCAAGAGACCCGCCGCCCCTGCTCGAAGCAGATCGCGACGCGTAATACCTCCGGTCGATTTCTGATCTGAATGATGGGACAAGGTACCCCTCAATGAGGACGAACCGCCGATAGGTGCTGATGCGTCGCGCGTGGGAAGAGAGTATTCTTGGCGCCAGCTTCTCCCTCTAATGCGGCGAGGAGGAGCAGACAGAGCGCCGACGTATCGTATTCACCGTAACGGGCTTGATTCGCTAAACAGCGTTCGACCAAAGCCGCGCCGTTCGACGGCGAGAGATCCCAGGCCGCAAGACCGAGCAAGACCCAGCCCAACGACACAGGTGTGCGTAACCGATCGACCTCACCCTGAAGATAGTCGAGACTTCGAGCGACAGTTCCCTGCTCAGCCTGGCCGGCTAAGCTGGCCAGAGCTGCGCCTGTATTTTCCGGCATGGGGTGAAGCTCTCGCCCGAACACCGTCGTGTTCCCATAATTCCATCCTCCGTGGGGCAGCTGACGGTCGAGAATCATTCGAATGGCCTCGCGGACACGATCGTGCTGGCCATGGCCCGCAACCGTCAGCGCAATCACCCCCAGCGCAGTGGGTTCGATCCATGAGTGCGTGCCGTCAATCCAAGGCCATCCTAGAATACTGGGGTCATGCCCGACTGGCTCATCGGGACTCTTACTCCGATGTTGCCCTGTAGTTTTGAGAAGGAACAGCACACCTCGGCTACATTGAGGCTCATGCGCCTCAGACCCATGCCAGGCAAGAATACTGAGAGCAGTCGGCCAAAAAGCCTCCTCATGCTCCCTACTCATTGAGACCCTGCCGTCAGGATCTTGAGCGGTCGTCAATCTGTCCCTTGCAGAACCCAATAAGGGATGACCAGGCGCAAGCTGGCTCAACGCCAAGATTGCCCATGCCGTAGCATCGCTGCGAAATGGTTCGCCGCCCCGGGCGGGAAACCCGCCTTCTGGCAACGCACGGGATTCGAGCAACCTCATCGCGCTGTTATGTTGAGAATCTTTCAGTGGCAAGGTTTCAACTTAGCAGGATGCTGAAAAAGTCCGCCAGCGGCGTTCTCGCATCGCTCAGAGGCTCAACGTACCGAAGCGTACGCCTCGCCTCTTCGCTCGCTGCGGCCTTGCTGGACGACCTTTTTGAGCATCCTGCGTGGTGTCCTCCTGTTGTCCTAGGCGTGCGGACCATTGAAATTCCACCGTGCCACAATAGCGTTCCGCAGCCTGTTATTGGCCTGCCAGCACGGGCATCAGGACCCTGATAACCTTCACCGCTCCAGGTCCAATGACGACCACGAACAAACTGGGGAAAATGAAAAACACTAAGGGAAAGAGCAATTTTACCGGCAACTTGGCTGCTACCTCCTCCGCACGGAGCTGCCGGTTCACCCGCATCGCATCGGAATGGACGCGCAAAGATTGTCCTATGCTCGTCCCGAACTTGTCCGTCTGAACCAACAAAGCGACGAGGCTGCTGACCTCTTCCAGGTCGATACGCCGTCTCAGATTCTTGAGTGCCTCGGCGCGTGATAAACCGGTGCGCAGTTCGAGTGACACCAGATTGAACTCTTCCGCCAATTCCCGATGGGCAAACCGAATTTCGCTGCTCACGCGGCTGATCGCCGCATCCAAGCCCAACCCAGCCTCAACGCAGACAACCATGAGATCCAGCGCGTCAGGAAAGGCATCCTGAATTTTCTCTTTTCGTTGGCTGACCGCATGGTGAAGCCACAACATCGGAAGGAAATATCCCACTGAAGCCGCACCGACATAAATCACCAACTGTGCAGCCATAGTTGGGAATCCCATGAGCTTCGCCGGAAGAAGAATCGCGAGTCCAAGAAGGATGATACTGGAGAGAAGCTTGGCCCCCATAAATAAAATAGGAGCTTGGACATGCCGATAGCCGGCAGTCGCGAGCACCTCCCGGATGGCCGAAACTTCCGATTCATCGGAAGGCTTATTCGCCTCCCCCAGGCGCGTGAGCAAAGAGTGCAGTTTGTCTTTAAAACTCAGGCCGATGGTTTCGTTGTCGGAAGCTGCAACGCCAACCTGACCTTCAGCACGGCGTTTGATGACATTCATCGTCGCCCGGGACCCCAGGACAAGGTACAGGCCCATACTGCAGAGCAGCACCATCGTGAAGATCAGGCTACTGATAACCCATGTCATATCCATGGCAAGTGTCCTTTGTTAAAGATAACGACCCAGGGGTTTAGGGGTTCAGGCTGAAGGCTGAAGCCTATCTACCTGACTCGTGATCATCAGCCAACTCACATGCCCGAAGTGTTGTGTGGTCACGCACGCTGTACCCCTAAAACCTTC
>JANNXZ010000120.1:0-5845 GCA_031409835.1 Nitrospirota bacterium | reverse complement strand
CACATTGGCCGACTCGGCGCTGCTGCAAGCAGCGACTGACCGTAGCCAGACGCGGGACTCCACTGTTGCTGACTCCCTTTTCTTCACCTACCCTCTTTGCCTTGCTATCTTACTTTCCCTGAGACAGGTGCATGACAGCGGTTTCTGCGTGTTTCGTGGCTACGTCAGCATGGCCCGCTTTCCCATGCTCAATGGCTTCTTTCAGATGTGCGATCCCTTCGCCCACATGCGGATGATCCTTGCCTCCCTTCAGGGCATGCTGTAGCGCGGCTTCCGCATGTTCCAGGAGTGCCTCAGCATGACCCTGTTTGCCATGGTCCACCGCTTCTTTCGCGTGATCGAGGGCGTCCTTGAGGTTCTGCTCTTCTTGACGCACAACGTCACGCCGCGCCCCGCCCTCGCCGAATACCGGTTGCAACGGCAGCACTGTGGTGGCGACTAAGGCTAGGACTCCGGCTAGCGTGACAGCTAGTTGCGTTGTAGATCGTCTCATCGGCATTCTCCCTTTCTCAAAAGAAGTGAAAAGACCTCCATTCAAACCCTTCAATAGGTGAAGACCACCAGATAGCACCTTCCGTCTTCGGGGAATTTTCAATCTACCACATAGGCTCCCAGAATGTGGTTAGCAACAGGTGGCCAATCATGGATGCACAGATTAGGGGTCAGGTCTTGCAATCATACATTTCGCATGGCGTGGTGGAGGACTTCTTCGATCAGACTTGTCCCCTCTCAGCGCTCCGCCGCGCCTTGAGCAATTCGCAGGATCAGGGTAGACTCCCGTCTGTCCTCATCATCGTGTCGCATGTGAGCGCGCCTTGTTTCAAGTCCCAAGAGGAGGAAGTAGACATGAACCAGTTCTTCACACCCTACTTGGTCATCGCGATCGGTGTGGTGCTGTCAGTCCCACCCATGGCTCTCGCGCAGAGCTTTCCGCCGGTGGTAACGCAAAAGATTCAGGTGGCGCAGAAGCAGGTCAAGACGATCGGCTTGGAGGAGTATCGGAAAGTCGTCGCGAGTCCGGGCGATGCCCTTATCGTTGACGTGCGTGAGCCCCATGAGTACGCCGCAGGGCATGTGCCGGGCGCAATCAACATTCCCCGTGGTCTCGTCGAATTCCAAATCTGGAAGCACGTCGGCTTTCCTGCCACACCCGAGATGGACAGGCCCTTATATCTCCAATGCCAGAGCGGCAACCGTGCATCGCTCGCGGCACAATCTCTTGCGGAGCTTGGGTTCACTCACACAACCGCTGTGGTAATGAGCCTTGAGGAATGGCAAAAGGCAGGCAATCCGTTGGCGAAGTAAACATTCGCCGATGTGTCGAAAGGACTTCCCTAGACGCGCAACAAGAATAGGTATCGGGAGTCTTTTGTGATGGACCATCCCCCGGCGCGTGGCGAGGATCTGGTTCATCTGGTTTGTTTGGTTTCTTTGGTTTGTCTGGTTCAGAGAACGAAATAAACGAGATAAGACCAGATAGACCAAATAAACCAGTTGGACTGCCTCTGAATCGCCCTCCCTTCACACAGTGCTCCCACATCGTCTCCGGAGTAATGGATACATTTCCGCCTTTGCAGTAGACTTGCCCGCACCAGATTATTGAGACTGCCTTGCTGTGCTGCACGGGTAGCCCGTAGAAGATTTATTGGTGAGGCGGCACTGGGCCGCTATACTTACGATGGGCCATGGTATGGCAAAAGGAGAAGCAACATGCTCGAGACCATTGCGATCATTATGGTTGTCCTCTGGCTCCTGGGTATTGTCACCTCGAACACCATGGGCGGATTCATTCATGCCCTCTTGGTCATCGCGGTCGTAGTGATTCTTGTTCGTGTCATTCGAGGTCGACGTGATTAAGGAGCCTGGCGCAAAGCTTTGAGGGCCTAGCAATCCAACATTTCGCGGCGCGGGGCAGGGATCTGGCCGATCTGGTCTGTCTGGTCTATTTGGTTCGTTTGGTTGGGAACGAGACAAACCAGATAGACCAAATAAACTAGATAGAAGTGGGGTCAGGTCTTGCAATCCAACATTTCGCGGCGCGGGGCAGGGATCTGGTACATCTGGTTTGTTTAATCCTTCCGGTCTATCCTGTCTGTGCGGCTCAACGGACGAGATAGATACGTGTTGACTCCAAAAACCGGAATCCATTTTCCCTTGCATCTCTCAATTGTCATTCCAGCTTTCAATGAAGAGCGTCTGATAGAACGCTGTCTGCAATCTATTGCTACCTCTCTCGCAGCCAACCTTACGTCTGGTTTCACATCAGAAATTATTATGGTCGACAATAATTCGACCGACAACACGGCTACTCTGGCAAGGCAGGCAGGGGCTCACGTTGTGTTTGAGCCGATCAATCAAATCGGTCGAGCACGCAATACCGGCGCAGCTCTGGCGACAGGAGATTGGTTGCTGTTTCTGGATGCCGACAGTGTCTTAAATCCAGGATTGCTTGCCGATATCTTGCGTGCGATTGAAAGCGGTACAAGCGTAGGTTGTGGCTGCACCCTCCGCATGCAAGGCATTCCATGGTGGGCGAACTCGATCTTGCAATTGTGGATGGGTGCGTCGATGCTGTTTCGCTGGGCGTCGGGTGCACTGCTTGTCTGCCGCAGCGATGCGTTTCGCGATGTCGGTGGTTTCACCCAGGAGCTCTACGCTGCCGAGGAAATACGCTTGAGTAAACAGCTTAAGCGGTGGGGACGGCAACGTGGCCTTCATTTCACCATCTTGACACAGCATCCACTGGAGACATCAGCCCGTAAAATCGCACTCTACTCCGCACGAGAGATTGCCGGTCAGATCCTGCGGGTCCTTCTCCATCCACGCCGGACGCTGCAAGATAAGAAGCACCTGTCAGTTTGGTATGATGGGCGACGTTGAATCAACGCAATTTATTTAACGAGACAGACTCCGTCGGGTTTTGCACTCCAGCTTTTCGTGGCGCCTGGCAGTCTCGCCTTCTCTGTCCATCCACCTCTGATCCGTTATCCTTTACCCCTCACTACCCCGACACTTCACGGGCGTAGCAGGGAGCTGGTTCATCTGGTTTCTTTGGTGCATTTCGTTTATTTGATTCGATGAGCGACATACACAACGACCAGCTCAGAATATTCACTTCTGAAGATAGCGTACTTGTAGAAGCTGGAAACAGCACGGGTGACCCTGCACTCATGTAGAAGGTCACCCGTGTGTGGCGCTTATGACGCCGAACGTGTCTCTCGAACGTTGATCCTGAAACCCGTGCGAGGGCTGGGCTGAAAGGCGACTCGTCAGCAAGATGCGACTCGGTCCCAGACTCTTGTATGCCTAATACCTACTCTGATTCTCCACAATGGCTCATCAGTTTGTGTTTCCCATACGCGGGAAGGCGACAGCCGCTGGAGAAGTGTCTCGTGTGACCGACGAGGAGCCCCACTCTTAACTCGACGGGTGGTTGTGATCCGGTGGACTAAGGTCTGCCATCTACACCTCCTCCTTTGTTCGGAGTGATTCGATGGGACGATGCGGCGTCGCACACTCTGCATCTCACAACACATCAACCCGTGCGCGAACAGTTTCATCTCTACTCCTCTTCAACAGAATATGTCAACGAGCAACTTCAAAATTTTCCGAACAGACCTACGCATAACCCGTACCATCAAGAGCAGGCTCAAGGGAATGAAGCACCAACGTATCGTCTGCTTGGCTTGACGGAGCGGTCTCTGGGCGCATAGCATCACAGTCAAGACGTTTCAGCCACGCCGACTGTCTCATCTCTCGCGCTTCGTTGCCCTTCCCAACGCGACCGATTCTCCAGTCTCCGCCGCTCCAACGCAGGTCGCACACTCCGCACACGGTCCCGAGACGATCACATCACGGCAAGGAGGCACTCACATGTCAACGACGAGGCCCATTTCAGACCGCATCCTCGAACTACTCCAAGGCTCTCAGGATTGCGATTTTGAATCCTTGGTGGCGCGCTCTCCGGAGTTCACCTCTAGCGAGATCGACCAAGAGATCTCGCGTTTAAGCCGAGCGGGCAAGGTGAAAATCACCAGAGGTGTGGGAACTTACACCATACGACAAATACAAGCTGCGGTTGTCCGCTAAGCACAGGGCACGAACATGGCCAGGCCAAGAAAATGGGTTCTGCATTCCAGCATTTCGCGGCCCGTGGCAGGGAGCTGGTTCATCGCGGGCGATGCTGCAAAAATAGCGGGACGAGCGAGAGCTGCGAGACAAGGTAGAAATCCACGCTCTTCACGTCTCGCCTTTCGCGCCCGTCCCGCGTGTCTCGCGATTTCCGCTTATACCCCCCTCTCACACACGACTCCCACACCATCTCCAGAGTGATGGATATGTCCACGATTTTGCAGTAGACTTGCCCGCACCAGATTACCGGGACTGCCTATGATCCCCACAATCCGCTTGACTCAGTCAATCGCTACATCCTGCTCTCCGCACGGATAGGTCGAGCAAACGGCAGGGCGAAGAGGGATGAACTGAATTAGCCAATGGAGGACAGTGCATGGATCCAATCAAGTCGTTCATGGTTCCGAGTGAGAAGTTTATGACGGTTGAGCGGGATACGGATGTGCAGACGGCGGCACGGATTATGCGCGATCGCCGCATCAACAGCCTGTTTGTGACGAATAGCAAGGAGATCGTCGGCATCCTCACGGATACCGATATGGTTCGGCGCGTGGTCGCGGCTGGAGTCGATACCCTCACGACAAAGGCAGAACAAATCATGTCGGCCCCAATCGTGATGATCGATGGGGATAAGACCGTATTAGATGCCAGCGATCTGATGGCCCAAAAACATATCCGACATCTTGGCGTAACTCAAGATGGAAAATTGGTCGGCATGATTTCTGTGCGCGACATCCTGGTGTTCTTGACGAATCTCCGAAAGACGTGATCCGATGCCCTGTCCGATACCGCGCGTCCGGCGGCTGCGGAAACATGAGGCCTTTCGTCGTATGGTACGGAAGAAAAAATGTGCCAGGTACAGTGGACCCCTCCGTCCAGACTCGCATGCATCGAGGAGACCTGTCATTGGCAGGGCATCGCGTCGGGCCAACTCACGACCCACACCAATCGCAGCTCCTCAATGACCAGCATGCCCGTCGCCCTGCTATTGGCGAATCTAGGGATCAACCAAGTCGCTCTCGCGACTCCACACCTCCAACGACAACCCGTTCTCCGAAGCGCACTTCAAGCCCCTGAAGTATCAGCCCGGCTTTCCGTAGCGCTTCGGGTCCATCCAGGACGGACGGGGGCACCGCAGAACGTTCTTCGGTTGGTACAACACCGAGACTGCTCATCGATATTGGAATAGATAGTGGTCACCAACGCTTCAATTGAAGCCAGCGGCATGACGTGACACCCCCAGACGGCCAAGAGTCATATCGTCAGTATCCATCGCCTCTGGCTATTTCCCTGCTTCGATCCAGGATTCATCACGGCCTCACTTGAACACCACAGCGTTTGCACTCATTCAGTATAGGCACTGTCTATATCACGCTGATTAATATAGAGAAATGGGCAACTCAGCTTGACTCTCTCCAATTCACGTTGCTACGATGTGCCGCATCATGCCTCACACCATCACGGCGAACCATGAATCGATGAACGCCTCTCCACCCGATCTAGAAGAACCGACCCCCTTCATTCGCCGACGCCCGGTTCGGCTTATCATCTACGCCGGCCTTGGCCTGTTTGCTCTCATCATGGTGATCTGGCCGCTCATTGCACAACTCAAAGACCCGGACTTTCAAAAACATATCGCGGAACATCGGGTCATGGTGGGAATGTCGAAAGAACAGGTGCTCGCAGCCTGGGGCGGGCCACAAACGATCAACAC
>JANNXZ010000119.1:0-2387 GCA_031409835.1 Nitrospirota bacterium | reverse complement strand
CGCGCCCCAACGAGTTTCTCCACGACCTGCCCATTCTTGAAAAACAGAATGGTCGGGATGCTCATGACCTGATAGCGGCCTGCGACCTCTGGGTTTTCATCGGTATTGAGCTTCCGCACCTTCATTTTTCCTGCATACTCTTTGCTCAACTCTTCGATGACCGGAGCGACCATCTGACAAGGACCGCACCACACGGCCCAGAAATCTACCATCACAAGTTCAGAAGCCTTTATGACCTCTGCGTCCCACGTTGCATCTTCGACTTTCAGTGCATCACCTGCCACGTCGCATTCCTCCTTCGCTGAGTACACGATCACAGTTGGAACCGATGCGCATCGTATACCAGGCCTCTTCGAGGAGTCAAATCCAATGGACCGGCGAGAAGGGCACGCCTAGCGAGACACGCGGGACACAAAGTTCGAAGTTCCGGAAACCTCGAACTTCGGACCTCGAACCATCATCCGTCCCATCTCGCCTTTCTCGCCAGTCGCGCATGTCTACGCATAAATTTGTCATCGTCCAATCCCTCCCATCTCAGGCTGGGGCATGTCCGATTGTGGCCTCCCATACTGGCCTCCCGGCGTCGCCCATGGCAATCCCCGCTCGCCCCAGAGCAAGGGGCTGAGAATGCTCTTCAGCACAGCGGTTCCATAGTTTTCCGTCCAGCCAATTCCGGTTAAGCTGAGCATGAAATTGTACTGGGCACGATCGGGAAACTGCAGATAGAAAAGTCCAAGCGACCAACACTTGCAGGGATTCTGATAGAGGGCGACGACATCGTACTCTGAACTCTTGCCGGTCTTCACATCGTAATAGCCCTTCGCGCCGACCGTCCACCCCCACGGTGTGCGAAACGCTCCTCCCGCTGTGAGAAATTGAATCTCAGGAGTCGGAGCATACACCTCATTGAACGACATCGGATTCCACACGTCTCCGCGACGGACACGATTACCATCGTTCGTGAAACGCTGCCCGACTTGGAGATACCAGTAGTTGGACTGCTGAACTCTGAAATCGGTGTTGAATTGACTCACCGACGATCGATAGGGATCGAAAAACGCATCGATGGTCAGGTACTGGTTCATGGCAGGCTGCTGCCCAAGGACAGTCCCAATGCCTTGGCCAAGCGCTGCATCTGCTAACTGAGCCGGCGCAAACTGCGGTGTCGTATTGCCGATCACAACCCGCATCCACAGATCGGAAAGCTTCCTCCCCTCAATAGTCGTGGTCGCCGGCTGTAAGGGCTGTGTCGCGGTTCCGAACAGAGGAGTGACACCGGGTGCAAAATTGCGGGCCTGCGTCTGCACCGCGCCGACGTGATAGCTCTGCGCCATGGTGAAATCCAGCCAATTGAAACTGCTGCTGCCCCCTTGTTCCAACAGCCGGCTGCGAATCGCGTAGGTTAGCAAGTTTTTCTTCGGCAGATCGTCCACCTGATCGATCTGAGTCAATTGTGATTGATTCGTCGGCGGGACATATTCGTACATCACGCTGGGTTCAACGGTATGCAGCAAGGTATTGTCATCGCTCGTTCCGAAGCGGCGGCTCAGCTTCGACCTCGCATCGAGTCCAGCCCAAAAGGTCTCGCGATGCTGGCCTTCAGAATTTTGTACCCCCCGCGTGTAGTAGGTCTCGCGCACTTTCACTTGGGGGGTCAGGCCTACGATATGGCCGAAATCCAGGACGTCGGTCGACAGTCCCGGCATAATATCGATCCGATTCTGAGTAAATCCCTGCTCACGATAAAAGTTCACGAAGTTCATCTCCGTGCCCAGCAAAACCGGCGAATTGAACATGGGAAGATTCGGCAGGCTGTAGCCGACTTCCGGCAGGCGCTGAAACGTATCCGGTCCTCCCGATTGCAACGGCTGCAGATATTGACCGAGCAAGTACGTGTGTCCGTAAGCCAGACGTTGGGTCAGCAAAAGATTCGATTCACCGCTGCGAAGAGCCCGCTGGGATCCCGAGTTGCTCAACTGTTGCAAATAACTCCGGTCGGTCACCAAGTTGGCTTGGACACGAAACAACAAGTCCGGCGTAAATTGCTGTGTGTGCATCCCTCTGATCAGACCCCGAGTCTGCTCCGCATCTTGACCCGTCTGACTCACGCCGGACAGACTTGGCGCCTCTGTCTGCTGCAAGGCACTGACAAGCCACTGTCCACGCGATTTCTGGTCCAACACATACCGATACTTAAAATCGCTGCCATACCCGAGTTTCGAGTAGTAATTCGGAGATATTGTTAAGTCCTGGCTAGGATTGATGGCCCAAAAGAAGCTTTCTTGGAGGTGCGTACCGAATCGATTGTCGTACCCGACAGTCGGAATGAGGAATCCGGTCGTTCGCTTGGAGAGCGGAAACGTCATCGTGGGAAGAGGAATCACCGG
>JANNXZ010000118.1:0-3214 GCA_031409835.1 Nitrospirota bacterium | reverse complement strand
TGACCCGCGTGTCCCTTGACCCAACGCCATTCGATGGTATGCCCGGCAGCCAAGGCATCCAGGCGCCGCCATAAATCTTCATTCTTCACGGGCTCTTTACTTGCCGTTTTCCAGCCGCGCCGCTTCCAGGTATGTATCCATACACTGATGCCCTTTTGCACATACTGCGAATCGGTGTAGACGCACGCTTCCACCGGCCCTGTGAGCGACTGCAGGGCCTCAATGACGGCGAGCAACTCCATGCGATTGTTCGTGGTCGCCGGCTCGCCGCCGCACATCTCCGTTTCGATCTCGCTCACGCGCAGCAGAGCGCCCCATCCGCCAGGTCCTGGATTGCCGCTACAGGCGCCATCAGTATAGATTTCAATCATTCGTCCACTGTCTCCGTCGGTTTCCCCAGAGCCTTGGGATCAGGCCCCGTGGGTATGATGAGGCACAGGCCATGTTGATATTTGGTTGTTTCGACAACATATACGCCGCGCATGACTGGCTTGTCATCTATAAAAAAGACTCCCGGCACCTTTGTTTTCAACGAAATGAAACGGTTGAAACAGTGAGTAGGGGTGCTTACTGGGGTCGTTGCTTGACTTGACACTTCTGGCGCAGATGAAGGAAAAATGGGGCAGGAATTGATTTCCTGATTCCACCACGCCATCGAGTGATCCAAGGATTCCGGTCGCGCGTGAGCAGGCAGGTGTTACTTGCCACCTCCCACTATTCCATTCAGCAGATCTGGCAGGTTGTCGGCGTTGGGATGGTTCTTCATTTGCTGACCGATGTCGTCGAGCAGAGGGCCGGCTTCGGGGTTGAGGTTTCTCAACGTCTGTTCGAACGTGCCAGACTTCAGTTCTTCCTGGATTCGTGTTTGGGTCAGCTTGCCCTCTTTCAAACCCTGTTGCAGGATCTTTCCCAGAGCTTCAACATTCTTCATCGTTTCAGGCGGCAGTTCGCCCATAAGTTTCAGGATATTGGCTTGGTTCTGTCCGTCGATCGGCATTTGTGCCAGGACAGAGTTGTTGAACACTAGACAGAGCCCCATGAAAAGTAGCCTGATCGGTGTCCGCATAATCGTCCTCCGTACCAAAGGTGTGCCGCGATTGACGTGGTATCAGCAGTATTGCAGCACAGGGGATGGCTGTCAGTAGATTCTAAAAACTCGGCTCGATGCTCGACGGGGTTTTGTTGAGTACTGTGGCGGTGGCGCGTGAGAGGGCTTCGTCGTGTGCGTGGTCGAGGGTATAGACGCGGAATTGGACCAGGCGGGTTGGCAGCAGGTCGAGGAATTCTTCTAATGGGTCGGTCGAGATGCCTTTGGTGCTGGGGTCGTAGACATAGAGGGGGCTGCCGCGCCGGTCTCTTGGGTCTGGTCGTGGGTCGAGCGGCGCCATGTCGACACGGAACTCCACGTTTTTGAGCTTTGCCGGTAATTCTTTTTTGATCTGTTCTTGGAAGTGCTCGTGGCTAGGAAAGTCCATGCCGCGTTCCTGGCCCTTTTCCTTGAGCACGGCGCTGTAGGCCATTTTCCATTTCACGTCGCGTCCAAGAATTCGCTGCCATTCTGTGCCCAGGCGCCGTTCGGTGGCATGGTGCGAGGTCTTCCACCCCCGTACCTGTTCGAGTAAGGACCAGTCGGTCAACGTCAGGTACTCGTCCATCTTCTTGCGAGGATCGTGGGGAAACAAGTGCTTCATGGTGTCGCCGAAGATGTCGCGAAGGTGGATGTCGATCGCCCTCGTGGTCCGGTGATAGTAGACGTTGGAATAGAGATACATGCGGGTATTGAGGAACATCTGCAGGGCAGGGAGGCCTGTCTTATGAATCGTAAATCCCTTGTCCGTGATGATCGTGTAGTGAATGAGTCTGGAGAGATCGACCGGACCAACCGCCACGCCGCACATATAGGAGTCGCGCAGGACATAGTCGAGATTGTCTGCGGTATAGCTGCCTGAAATGACCGGCTGGAGCATGTTGAGCCACCGAGGAATGCGGGAGTTGTCTTTGTTCTTTTCCTTGAGAATCACATGTGCAATTTGAGCGGGGTTGAGCTCCTCCCCTTTGGCAAAGGGGCCAGACGGGCTGCGACGGATCTTGCGGATGATGGGGCCGAGATGGTCGCGGATGATGATCTGTCCAAGTTTTTCGTGACTGGCGCCAAAGGCGTGCAAATAGTTGTCGTCGAAGAAATGGCAGAAGGGGCCATGGCCAATGTCGTGTGCGAGCGCCGTGACGCGGAGAAATTCTTCGACATAGTTCGCCGACGGAACATCCTTGACCGCTTTCTTGAGGAACGGATAGAGGTGCCGTGCAAAGCGGCCTGCCACATGCATGGTGCCGAGCGAGTGGACGAACCGGGTGTGTTCTGCTGAGGGGTACACCCATCGGGCGCTTTGGAGTTGATAGATGTACCGGAGGCGCTGGACCCAGGGGGAGTCGATGAGGTCTTTTTCCGTCCGTTCATGTTGGTCCGCAGTGGAGAAGGGCACGGTGAAGGAGACATATTGGTGGATAGGATCGGCGATCAGCGCTGACCCATCATAGGGAGCATCGGATGGATGACTGGATTGAGGCATAACGAGCGATCATCTTAGCGTATGTCTTGCGGGGGCGGCAATGGCTCGGTCTGCTCGAGTGGGTGTGACTGCCGGTATTTGGCCACGAAATAGTAGGCGAGTGGATAGGCCAGTGCGAAGCCGAGGAGGCTCAAGACAAGGCCGCCAACGACAAAGGGCATGGCATAGGGCATGACCTGTGTGTAGATCGCGCCAAAACTCATATCCTGCCAGTCGAAGGATGGGCTGTCCGATCGTCCGAGCAAGAGGGCGCCGACCCAGTAGGTGGCGCCGAGGATGGGGACCACAGTCCATGGATTGTTGAGAAAGGCGCCTGCCAGGAGTGCAAGAAAGTTAAGGCCCAATGCCCAGGCGAAGAAGAACACCATGGCGGTATGTAATCCGTAGGCCGGGGAGAAACAAATGAAGACTCCGATAGCGAAGGCCAGTGCTGTTCGCTGCGGCGATTCTCGTAAATGAAGAACTTGTTTCAGCAGCGATCGAAATGAAGGGATCTTGGCCATGGCCGTTGTGGAGGAGGTTGGTTAGGTGAAATGTTCGTAACTGCGGTTCGCCAACCGGTGATGCCTGCCTTGAGGAGACAGGGTCTGTATCCCGAAGCGATGGGGGTGAATTTTCCCAATGCAGGTCAGGGAGAATCCTCG
>JANNXZ010000117.1:0-2027 GCA_031409835.1 Nitrospirota bacterium | reverse complement strand
ATACAGCTCAATCCAAAGTATACATTCAAAAGTTTCGTGGTAGGCGCAGGAAACCAATTTGCCCATGCCGCCTGTATGGCGGTCGCGGAGCAGCCGGCGAAAGCGTACAACCCACTCTTTATCTATGGAGATACCGGCCTAGGGAAGACACACCTCCTGAATGCCATTGGGAATTATGTGGCGGAGCGGACCGATCTCCGGATTGCGTATTTGACGACCGAGCAGTTTACCAACGAGGTCATCAACTCCATTCGCTATGACAAGATGATGGATCTGCGGAAGCGGTATCGTCATATCGACATGCTGATGATCGATGATATTCAGTTTTTGGCTGGCAAGGAACGCACACAGGAAGAATTCTTCCACACGTTCAATGCCCTGTATGAAGCGCATAAACAGCTGGTCCTCTCAAGCGATCGTTTTCCGAAAGACATGCCCGATATCGAGGAACGATTGAGGTCGCGGTTTGAATGGGGACTGATCGCGGATCTCCAGCCGCCGGACGTTGAAACGCGGATTGCCATCTTGCGAAAAAAGTCCGAAGACGATGGTGTCACGTTGCCGGAAGACGTCATCCAGTTTCTCGCTACGACGATGAAGAGCAATATCCGCGAACTTGAGGGCTCGCTGGTTCGCCTAGGCGCCTATGCCTCGCTCACCGGCCAAACGATCACGCTGGAGATGGCAAAGAACGTACTCCGGGATCTGATCGGCACCAAGAAAAAGATCGTGTCGATGGACGATATCCAAGAAACGGTGGGCGCGCGCTTCCACGTAAAAATCTCCGACCTGAAGTCCCGTCGCCGGAGTAAAACGCTGGTGCATCCGCGACAGATCGCCATGTATCTCTGTCGGGAACTCACAGACTCCTCGTATCCCGAGATCGGGAGGCAGTTCGGAGGCAAAGACCACACGACGATTATTCATGCCTGCAAGCAGGTCATCAAGGCGAAAGATAACGACAGTGCGTTGAGTGCCACATTGGACAGCTTGAAGGAGCAGATCCTGCGAGCGTGAGGGGCTGCGCCAAGGGGAATAGATTATGAAATTGCGTATGGGACGAGTTGAGCTCTTGACGGGTCTTCAGCGGGTCCAAGGTGTTGTCGAGAAGCGCAACACAATGCCGATCCTCTCGAACATCTTGATTGAGGCGAAGCAGGAGGGAGTGGAGATCGTCGCCACCGACCTCGAAATCGGTATGCGCGGGCACTACAAGGCGACCGTAGAAAAGCCGGGAGGGGTCACGATCTCGGCTCGGAAGCTGTACGAGATCATCAAGGAACTGGCGGTCGGTGAAATCGACATCATCTCGGGTGACAATAATTGGACGACAATTCATGCCGGCAAGAGCCAGTTTAAGATCGTCGGCCTCCCCAGCACCGACTATCCCGCATTGCCTACGATCGAACGGGAAGGGCTCATTCCCCTCGCCGGGGCCGGCTTCTTAGAGTTGATTCGGAAGACCCTCTTCGCCGCCGGAGACAATGACGCGCGCTATATCCTCAATGGTCTGCTGGTCACCCTCATCACATCGGAGAAGAAAACGATTTTGCGGTTGGTCGGCACCGATGGACATCGGTTAGCGGTTGCCGAGCAGGAGGTCGGGAAATCCGGGGTCAAAGGCGCTCCGCAAGAGATCAAAGCTATCATTCCGAAAAAGGCAGCGCATGAGATGCAGCGTCTACTGGAAGAAGGCGGCGAGGGCGAGCCCTTGATTGGGTTTACCAAGAATCTCATGATTTTCAGAAAGAGCGGGCTGTTGCTGACCTCGCGGCTGATGGAAGGGAACTACCCGAATTATCAGCAAGTGATTCCGAAAGAGAGCGACAGGAAGATTGGGGTCAATCGCAGCGAGCTCGAGAGTGCGCTTCGGCGTGTCTCCGTGCTGTCCCGTGATAAGGCGAGTGCGGTGAAGGTGTCGTTTGTCCCCGGACAGATGACGCTGTTCTCCAGCAATCCTGATTTTGGAGAGGCGACCGAAGAGCTTGCCGCACGGTACGAAGGGGAAGCCTTGAGCACGGGGTTCA
>JANNXZ010000116.1:0-4646 GCA_031409835.1 Nitrospirota bacterium | reverse complement strand
TAAGAATGATTGTGCAGATGATTGATCCAGCGCATCGGTCCTGTCTGTTTCGTGCAGCCTCAGGGGTTGTCGTGGGGTTGTGTATTGCGACATTGGCGGGCTGCTCGTCTTTATCGAGTCGAGACTCCGAGACCATCGGATACTTTCTTCCGTTGACCGTCCACCTTCGACCAGACCCCAGCATCGTTGGAGCCCAACTGACCTATCAGGACGCCTGCGGCCAGAAGCAATTCTTACCGATCAGTGTTCCGTTACAAGAATCGCTCAGGCGAAAAACAGGCCGTGTCTTTGAAAAGGTCATGATAGGTGAGACCAGACCTTCGTCGATGCCGGATGGCTATGTCGATGCATCGTTGGGCTTGGCCCATGTCGATCTCGCTATTGTTCGAAAGGCCAACAAGCGTTATCCAGCCACAGTGACCCTGGGATTGGACTTTGCGTACACAGCTGCCGACGGCACGGTCCTCTACAGCAAGAAAACACAAAGCATCGGGCGTGGAGAGGTCGAAGTGACTGAGGCTTCGTGCGAGGTAAAGGGGCTCGATGCGATTGCCCAAGAGGCCATGGGATATGTGACGGATGGCATGGCGAAGCAACTCGGGACGTCCAACATGATTGTCGATGCCGCTCAGACACGCCAGGCTGGTGGCTCCAAGGCGGCTCCGTTGCCGTTGTCGGCATCCGTACCTGTGCCGGCTCCAGTGGGTGGACCTGCCACGGTGATATTCCGGGCCATCGTTCGTCACGAAAATCGAGACCAGGTGTTCCACAGCGGTGAAGCTGTCGCAATCGAAATTGAAGTGAAGAATGAAGGGCCTGGAACCGCACAGGCTGTCGAATTGTTGGTGACCGCCATGCCGACCTCGATCGAGCGGATTCCCAGTGTGGTCTCTCTCGGCGATCTTCAGCCTGGCGAGGTGAAGCATCTGACATTGGATGGCAGAGTTGGCAGGGTCAAAGAGGCCGTGCGGGAAGAGTTGATGCTGGCGTTGCGTGCCGGGTCCCCATCGGTCCAACTGCCGTCCGCCAAGAAGTTTCTGGTAGCGATGAAGCCTAGCTCTGCGACCGAGACTCTGGCGCTGCCGGTCGATGTCGATCAGCTGCCGAAACGGAACGGCTTACTCAAACAGCCGAAGGCCGTCGGCATTGTCGTCGGGGTGGGGCAGTTTCGGGAGCCCGGTATCGCCAGGGTCAAGTACGCCGCACGAGATGCGGAGGTCATGGCCGCGTACCTCACATCGATTGGAGGGATTCCACCCGAGCGAGTGCGTATCCTCGTGGACACCCATGCCCTCAAGAGCGATCTGGCCGGGGTCTTAGAAGAATGGCTGCCAAAACATGTGGACCCCACGACCGTCGTCTACATCTCAGTCACGGGACGTGGCGTGGTTGAGCCAGTCACCGGCGCAGTCTCGATATTGCCGTTCGATAGTACGGCCACGTCAGGCGCTAGTCGGTACTCGCTTCGCCGGTTGCAGGAATCCTTGGCCAAATTGCCGATTCAACAGGCCGTCGTGATGCTTGATCTCTCGCTGGAGCTGGCGCCAGGCGCAGAGGCCGCCGGTACGATCGCCCCGTTGTGGGAACAGGAAGGTAGTGGGAAAGACAAGATCATGTGGATAATCGGTAACCGCGCTGTCCAACCGGCGCATTCGTACGATCCCGGTCAGCACGGGCTGTTTACCTACCACCTCTTGAAAGGGTTTGGTGGCTCAGCCGATCTCGACAAGGACGGCACCATCCTCGCCGGTGAACTCTGCATCTACACCAAGCAGCAGGTGCGCAAGCTAGCCCGTGAACAGTTTGGCAACGAACAGGAGCCCCTCTGCCTCCCTGGGCCAGGTCAGGGGGCGTTGGTCAGGCTGCAGCCCGTTGCGCGGTTCAAATAGTTTGGAATTCAGAACTGCGCTCACCCACCGTTCCTCCTTCGAACAGATCGGATTTATTGACAGGTCCAAAGCCCGGTCTGTATCATGGCCCGATCTTTTCGAGCGCCTGTACCTTTTCAGGTCAACTACCCTTAGCCGGCGTAGCTCAGTTGGTAGAGCAGCGGTTTCGTAAACCGCAGGTCGTCCGTTCAATCCGGATCGCCGGCTCCATTTTTTCAGTGGCTTAGAGAAGCCTCGCAAGATCGAATCTGCGATTGTGCTAAATTTGTGCTAAATGACCGTCCTGCCTCCAACGCATCCACCCCTTCACGAAGACTTTCCGGATAGTGATGGGCATAGCGCTGCGTCATGATGGGCGACTTATGCCCCAGGAGCCGCTGCACCTTATACAGGTCTATTCCGGCTTGAACCATCCTGGTCGCGAACGTATGGCGAAGATCGTGGAAATGAAGATCTTGGATCTTCGCACTGTCGAGCGCGGTGGTCAGCGCTCGCCGGATGTTGCTCCCATCGAGGGGCGTATGGCTATCGCTGTGGAACACGATATCAATCGTCCCTAGGTGCGCCGCGTATTTACCTTTCAGGAGATCAAGAACGGTCGTATTCACCGGGATCGTCCGCCGCTCGCCGTTTTTCGATCGAAAGACGGTAACCGTTCGACGGAATAGATCGACACCGGTCCACGTGAGGGCCAGGATCTCCCCCATACGCATGCCGGTGTAAATGGCAAATACCATGAGCTCTCGCAACCACGGAACTGCAGCAGGGAGAAGTCGCTGTTCTTCCTCCACGGTTAGCCAGCGATCCCGCGCGTTATTTTCCTTCTCCATGGAGACGCGGCAGACCGGGTTATCGGTACACCATTCCCACTCTCGACGAGCCAGATTGAACGCTTTCTTCAAGGTCGCGAGCTCCCGGTTCATCGTGGCGGGTTTGACACCATCGGTATACCGTTGGTTCTTGTAAGCCACGATCCTTTTCGGCGTGATCTCATCGAGCGTCGGATTCCCGAAGAAGGCTTTCAGATTCTTCACGCTAGTCAGTTCCCGCCGATGATTGGCCCGCCTTGCGGCATGCTCACTCGTGTACCGATCCATCAGTTCCGTCAAGGTCCGATGTTGCGCTTCCGGTTTCTCGAAGAATCGCCCTTCGATGATCTGGACCCGCACCTGGCCTAAGATCGCCTCAGCCAGCCGTTTATCAGTCGTCCCCGTCGAGCGTCTGACTTGCTGGCCTTGATACATAAACGACATCCACCACGTATTGCATCTCTTCACAAGTCCCATCCTTCACTCCTTTCCAGTGGGACTCGGTGTTATGGTTTCCCCGTGGCCGGGAGTATAGACCTCACGTTTCGCCGCTTCAATAAGTTGATCCACGTCGAGATGCGAGTGTCTGCCCAATGGCGGGATCGCTGGTGCCTGGCTTGGCTCGAATGCACGCAGCCAAGCAGTAATGGCGTCCGGATCGAACCGGATCAACCCGTGAATCTTTTGACAGGGGATCTTGCCTTGCGCCGCCCAGAGATAGAGCGTGGACGGCTTGATGTTCAGCCTGGCCGAGAGGTCCTTGATCGTGAAGAGCATGGCGTCACAGCAGGGGGAGTCTTACGACACCCCCTCACCCCCCTGGAACGGTGCGCCCGCGTCACCGCCGGCGTCCTTCTTGGAACTCGATGGTGTCTCTTTCTTCAGCAGCCCTCGATGCTTATTGTTCCATCGGCGCTTGCCCGCGAGGATTTGCCTCTCCAACCAGGCTTGCCCACCGGGATCTTCTGCATAGATGACCGCCAGCATCGGGGCCACGGACTGACTCACCCAGCGCTTCACCTTCAGTAACGTCTGGGCCTCCTTCTCCACGACAAGACGGCCCTTCTTGAACCCGTCGGTGAGCAACAGCCACCAGTCCAAGAGCGGAGCCCGATACCGAAACTCGTCCTCCTCGTCTCGGGTGGTGTCTCGAAAGTCCACATAGCCACGGAGCAGGCCCACGATGAATTCAAGCCAATCGGTTTCCTCCAGGTAGGACAGGACCTGTCCACAGACTTGGGCTCGGTCTTTCTTCAACTCCAACTCCCAGCGGATGCCGTACTCCTGCCAATCCTCTCGCTCCTTGGATTGCAGCTCCAGGCGTTTATCGTAGATGCGCAGGAGGGTCTGACTGTGCGGACTCCCGAGATAGAGCGTCTCTCCGCTGGGAGTGTCTTTATGGATCGATCTGGACGAAATGCGCTGCATACGGTCCGCCCGCGTGACACACTGACCGGCTTCAATGGCGTGCCTGATTGTCGAGAGCGGCACGCAGCTGTTCCGATCGTCTAACGCACAATCGAGGCGCGTCAGGTGACCGTCTTGGCTCAAGATCCATTGAAGGACCCTCCGGACCTTTCCTGCCGGCCATGGGGCGACAATCCCGGCTGACAGATCGACATGGACTTCGAGAGGAGCACGGGGTGCGCGAGTTCCGAGTTTGCCCACCCCCCGTCCTGCACCTGCGGTGATCCAGGACGCGGGATAGCCGCGAAAGCCGGTTTCGCTCTTGGTCCAGTCACCTCCTACCATCTCCATCGTGTCCCGGGCGGAAGCAGTCGGCAGGGTGAAGGCGAGCCAATCAATGGTGAGGGTGAAGGGTGAACTCATGGAATCCTTAGACCTCCTGTAACGATCCCTGTGGGTAGTGCCCCCGTGTTACCGATCGGGGGCTTCTGGCCCGTCCGGCTTGCGCCGGACTGGGCAGCGCGCTCCGTCAATCTAGTAT
>JANNXZ010000115.1:0-2806 GCA_031409835.1 Nitrospirota bacterium | reverse complement strand
AGCCACACGATTGCCCATTCGAATGGCTTCAAACGGTTTCCGATGGGGACGGGGCGAGAGGCGTATCCCTCCTATGTGCCCTTTGTGAAGGACCGGATGACCGCCTATAACGCGAGTATTCTTGGTGAACTGCGCGTCAGCAAGTTTCTCATCGAATACTTCTCCAGCCAGACGGTAAAGTCGTTCAGGCCGGGAGGATTATCGAATCCGTTTGGCTTACCCCAAGCCTTGCGAGCGACCGGATATCTCTATAGCTCGACGGCGACGGCCAACAATTCGTTGACCCATTTGCCGTATCAGCTCAACTACGATCGGTTGACGAACAGCGAAGTGGAGGTCTTTGAGTTTCCCATGACCATCGAAGACGAGGAGTTACCGAAGATGGGTGACCGGCTCCCGCAGGCACTAGAAGTGGCGCGCCAGGTGAGCCGGTATGGCGGGCTGTGTGTCGTCTTGATTCATCCGAACATTCTCGACCACAAGCTGGCCTTCGAAAAAGGATTCGTGGAGGGGGTGCGGCCCTATGCCTGGTTCGGCTCCGTCTCACAGTTCGGACAATGGTGGGGCGCACGCAACAGTGTGCAGGTGGACGTGGAGAAAGTCGGCCCGGCCTATGTGGTGAAGTTGGAAATTCCCCAGCCTCTGCCAGGCCTCACACTCGAGGTGCCTGAGGGATGGACACTCGATCGTCGTCGATCCTATCCCGTATCCGTTGAGCAAGCCGGCCGATTCGTGATTCTTCAGGACGCCGTGGGGACGATGGCGCTGCGCTTTCTGCCAAGCCGAGCAGGGGCGCCAAGGGAACGCGGCGCCTAGGTCGCAGGGAGAGCCGTGGCAGTCTTCGTGGCGCGGAGTTTTGTGAGGAAGGGCGTGATGACTTCCTGCGATTCGATGGTCGGCAAGGTTGTCTGAAGCTCGGCCATTTTCGCCTCGGTCATGGACGGGAGGTTCGACAACGCCTCCGCGGCCCGGTAGCGAACCCACCAGTAGGTATCTCCCAAAAGATCAATCAAGCGCACCTCGTCTTCTTCCAGCCCGATCTTTCCCAACGCCGTTGCGGCCTGTACGCGAATGTACCACGTCGGGTGCGTGAGATAGACTCTGACCATCGGAAGATCCCGCGGATCGCTGCATTCTCCGAAGAAGGAGAGACTGGCGGCAATCACATCTTCGGCTGGCTTCTGCTCGTTCATAAGCTGGCGAATAATCGGCAGCGCAGAGGGGCTGCGCAGTGAAGCCAACAACCGGATAAGACGGGCAGCAATGGGCGGTGGTGCCGAGACCGTGGCTTGCGCGAGTGCGGTCGCCGCCAGGTCGGCCCCAGCCTCGTTCAGCAGCGCCATGACTTTCAATGGAGACCAATCGCTCCGTGTGCTGAAAAGGGGAACAAGAAGTGGGATCGCGGCCTGGGGGCGAATGCGGACCATTGCCCGTGCCGCCTCGATGGCGAGAAATGCATTGTGCGCATGGGCCAGACGGACCAGCTCGTCCCAGACGGATGCCTCTTTAAGATGGCCCAGCGTGGCAACGGCCAGCAGCTGTCGCCGAATTTGTCCTGTGTGTAGCAGTCGCATAGCCACAGTATCCATACCTAACCGGCGTGCCACGTCGTTGAGTTGCCCTGAGGCCTCTCCCTTAATCGACTCCTGCAAGGAGTTCCATAGATAGAGGAACAGGACATGGTCCCGCGGCTGAATGGACGGCAGCGTAGTAGAAGCTTCGGCCAGGCTCTCGGCCAGCAGCGGGCGCCAGACAGCGACCATGTTCCGTCGCCGCCGTTCCGTACTTCGCCGCATCACTCTGGAGACAATAATCCACAAAACGAGCAGAAGAATGAAGCCGTGGATGGTGATGGTGACAATCCATCCGACTTGGGCCATCGACCCGAACGCGCTTGTCCCTGTCCATCCAGCATCCATGGTAAGAAGCCCTCAGGACGCGACCTTGACGAACCGTCGCAGCCGGGCAGTCAATTCTCGAGGATTGAACGGCTTCACCATGTAATCATTGGCCCCTGCAGCAAGAGCCTTCTCAATATCACGCTCGTTCGAATCGGCTGTGAGCATGATGATCGGGACATGCTGCCATTCTGCTTTCTGGCGAATGTGTGCAAGGAGTTGCAGCCCGCTGAGGCACGGCAGCATGATGTCGAGGAGCACCAGTGTGGGCGGAGGCATGTGGTCGATCATGGTTTGTGCCTGTTGGCCGTCCACGGCGTGCACGACCGTGTAGCCTTCTCGCGCCAGAATAGATTTGAGCAGGATGGCAGTGCCTTCTTCATCTTCGGCCATGAAGAGGGTCAGTTTTTCAGCTCTGGGCGTCGTCGTCATGTTAGGTTCCTTTGCCTACATTGATTGTGTGAGGTGTCATGCTCGGCCGCATCGGACGTCGACGTGCACGCGTTTTCAGATACATGTCATTCTCGTGTCCTGTCTCTGAATGGCGCGGACAAAATCCGGCCACACTGGTTAGAATGTCATCAGCAATCTTGCTCCACCTGAAGGGTTTGGGCTTTGTGCTCGTGACGGTGATGGAGTGACGGATGGCATCCTTGAGCGCATGCTGTCCCGAGAAGCGAAACTGTTTACTATCTAGAATTAAAACTGTTGGCACGCTCTTCACCCCGCCCAGGCACATAGAATACTCTTTAAAGATCGGCCTCAGATTGTTCCCACAGCTTGCTGCACCGCTGCCATGAGCTTGTCTTGATCCACGGGCTTTTGAAGGAACGCGACTGCGCCGGCCTCGATGGTGCGGGCTTCAGCCACCTGTGGGTCCTCAGCGGTGACGATGATGACCGGGATGC
>JANNXZ010000114.1:0-3121 GCA_031409835.1 Nitrospirota bacterium | reverse complement strand
CCGTGTCTTGTCGCTCGTCCGATTCCTTCTGCGGAAGTTCGATGGCATAGAGGTACAAGCCGAGTCCGGCCAGTACCAGTGCCATGACGAATGTGGGCCAGTACCGCATGGCTAGAGACGCCGGCGTCTACGCCACACCATGATGCCGGAGAAAAACATCGTGGCCGGCAGGAGGATGACTTGCAGATACAGCAGGGCTCGTTCCTGCAAGGGGTTGGGAGTAAACGGCCGAAGCGCGGAGTCCTTTGGGACGATCGCCAGAATATTCCGTTCTTCAGCCAACCACGCGGCTGAGTGGAGAAAAAAATCGCTGTTGCCTGGAAAATTCACATACGCATTGGTCGCGAACGTGGAATTGCCGATGACCACAATCGCCGGACGAGGCTTGCCTTCCTCCGGTGCGATCTTTGGCGCAAGGGCCGCGGCCATCGGTAAAGGGCCTTTGATGTCTTCCTTTTCATTGAGGTTGACAACGCGGCCCTTCAGGTCGGTTTCTGCCCAACTGTTCGGCGAGGTTCGGGCGAGCGGCACATAGTCCCATGCGCTGCCGGCCTGCTCATCGAAGGTGATATGCCGCGCAAGGGGAAACAGCACAGCCGCGGAGAGGTCCTGCGTAATTTCATGTTCTGTGAACGTGCGGACAAGCAGGGACGTCAGGTCGCCTTGGGCTAATCGGTCTTGCAAATCGACCAGGGCTCCAGGACCGACACCCAGGCCCCACCGCTTGAGCAGAGGATTCAGGTCGGCCTGCGTGTCCGGATCGATGAGCAATAGAAGATGGCCGCCCTTTTCCACATACGCATGAATTCGTTCTTGTTCCTCGGCGATCACAGGCCGACGGGGGCCGGCTACGACGAGAATGGCGGTGTGATCCGGAACGGCTTCCTCTTTCAGCAAGCTGAGGGTGCCGACGTCGTAACCCTGTTTGAACAAGATCTCTCTGGCGGCAGACAGTCCGGTTCGCTCCCGATCGTCGAAACTCGGCTCCCCGTGCCCTTCGAGAAAGAGCACACGTTTCTTGCTGTCTTGAGAGACGCGGATCAGCGCCCCTGTCAGTTCCACTTCAGAGGGAGCATTGACCCGAACACTCTGCCCGGCGCTTTCAAACACGGCCGTATCGGTTCTGGTAATGCCGTATTGTTGGGCGATTTTCGGCTGCCGTTCCGGATCGACGAACTCTACGGATATCTTCTGGCTGGCTTGCCGATAGCTATCGAGCCGTTCTTTGTACGATTGGTAACCGGGATCCTTCTCTCTCGTGAAGACGGTGATGGTCACCTCGCGCGGAAGACTCCGCAACACGCGATGCGTTTGCGGAGCGAGGGAGAAGTTCTGATTCTCCGACAGATCCCAACGAATGGAATGGCGAGCAGCGAGAAAATTGGCGATGACCAGAATGCCGACAAAAAGAAGGACCATCAACAGACTGTTGGCCCCCGCACGTGTGGAACGGCGGCTTGAAAAAGCTTTCAGGCCACTGAAATGAACGACAAAAGAAATCATGAGGCAGAGGAGTGCCGATCCTTCCAGGAGGGCAACCAACCAGATATTCTCCGGGACGACGCTATAGCCGATCGCTCCGGCCACAGCCAGAACCGCGCCGATCACGCCAAGGGGAATTGTCTTGAGGTTCATTTCCACCGTGCCGAGTCCACCACTCGATGAGACAAAAAGAGCATCAAGGCCAACCCGCTGAAAAAATATACGAGGTCTTTCGTATCGACCAGTCCCCGCACCAAGTGGTCGTAGTGCTCCATGAATGATAGATACGAGACAGCCTGTCCGATGGCCGTATCCCCGAGCAGTGAACCCAATCCGGCGAGAAGCCACAGAACCAGTAGCAGGCCAATGCTCACAAAGGCTGCGACGATCTGGTTTTCGGTCAGTGCCGAAGCCAGCACGCCGACGGAGAGGAAGAGGGCGCCGAGTAAGACAAGCCCCAAATAGCCGGTCAGTATGGGATACCAATCAAAATCGCAGAAGAGGGCGAGCATGAGTGGCACGAGACCGGTCAGCCCGAGTAGGCCCAGAAAGACGAGGAATACACTCATGAACTTCCCTGCCACGATTTCGTTGATGCCGACTGGAGAGGTCAATAAGAATTCAAAGGTGCGGAGTTTGCGTTCTTCGGCAAAGAGCCGCATCGTCAGGATCGGCAGGATAATCAGAAGGATAAATCGCGTGCTGGCGAACAAATTGCGGAAGACCAGATCGTTCAAATTGATCTGTGCGCTTCCCTGCACCTGCATCAGCTGGATCGCCTGGGCTCCGGCAAAAACCACGTAGAGATAGGCGAGCAGCCCCACTGTCAGGAGAAACACGAATCCCACGGCATACACCACAGGCGAGACGAAGTACGAACGCAGCTCTTTTGCAATAATAGCTTGGACTGGTGTCATACTGGCTGGCTTGCCGGTTCCGTTGAGGCGACCACTGTATCCGGCGCGAGGCCTTCTTCATGTCTGGTCAGTTGGAGGAAGACGTCTTCCAACGTCATGGAAATCACTTTCAGTTCGAGCAGCCCCCACCCGCTGGTGACAGCCAGACGAGCCACCTCTTCCCGCACATCCCGGCCAAGTTCGCATTCCAAGAGAAAGGTACCGGAGGTGCCGCTCGCAAACACATTCTGGACCCCCTGCACTGCCTTCAAGCGGTTGTCGGTGTCCGCGGCTGGAGATTTGAGGGTCAGCGAGATCTTTTCAGACTGGCGCAGGCGCGCGGAAAGCTGTTCGGGTGTGTCTTCAGCCACGATACGCCCGCCACTGATGATGACAACGCGCTGGCATACGGCAGTCGCTTCGGGAAGGATATGGGTGCTCAGAATGACGGAATGGGAGCCGGCCAGGTTCTTAATCAACTCTCGGATCTCGATAATCTGTTTCGGATCGAGCCCAACGGTCGGTTCATCCAGGATTAAGATCTCGGGATCGTGCAGCAGCGCTTGGGCCAGCCCGACGCGTTGGCGATATCCGCGAGACAAATTCCCGATGAGCCGATGTTGCACCGTGCCAAGTCCGAGCCGCTCGATTTCACGCTGCATGGACGAGGTGAGGATTTTTCCGCTCAAACCGCGGAGGCGGCCCACAAACCGAAGATACTCCGTGACCGTCAATTCCTGATA
>JANNXZ010000113.1:0-4263 GCA_031409835.1 Nitrospirota bacterium | reverse complement strand
GTGAGGGCCGAGTGGCGCTCCATAAGCTTCCGGCTGCCGATACTGTAGAGCGCCCAGCTCACGACGCCGCCAAAGACCAGCAGGCTGCCGAGCAAGGGCTGATCGCCCGCAGCCTGGAACCCCGCCACAGAGACCAGCCCCACCCCTGCGAAAGACAGAAGACCTCCGGCCCACACAGCACGCAGCGGGACATCCTGAATCAACATGGCCGAGAGCAGCGCAGTCACCACCGGACTCGATCCGATGATCACCCCGCCCACGGCCCCGCTCACATAGTTGAGCCCCATCATAATGAGCAAGTGGTTGCCCAATACGCCGAGCCCGAGCAGTCCCAGCATTCGCACATCCGCCTTGGTCAGCTTGGACAAGGTACCTTCCTGCCACCACCAGATGCTCAGAAGAATCGCCAATCCACCGATATCCCGCAAGACCGAGGCTTCAACCGCTGAGAATCCACTCAGGGCGAGCTTCTGGGCCACGATCGACCCACCCCAAAGCACAGCGGCCGCAATGATCGCACCATAGGCCAGACGGTTTGTCTGAGTTGTCATAGACAATGCCTGCGGAGTGGCACGTGATAAGCGCGAGGAGCGAGACTCACGTGACGTGTGAGCCTTGTCCCTGCCAGCCTCGCCCATCTCCCTTGAGTCAGGCAGCGGCGGTTGTAAGAGAACCGTTCATCAATCATACGAACCCGTTTGATAAAAAATCACTCGTTGCGTACACTACGTAACAGAATGTAGATCGGCGCGATCATAGCATGACGGTTCCTGGAGGAAACACTCTACTGTGAAAACCCTGAAGACGGTGGAAGCCTTGACGGCTAAACTCTTGGAGATCCAACGCATTAACAGCGCGGCTTCCCTCCTCTCGTGGGACCAGGAAACCTACATGCCGGCCGGCGGGGGCGAGGCCCGCGCCGAACAGATTTCAACGCTCCAGGGCATCGCACACCAAAAGTTCGTCTCGCCGGAGATCGAACGGTTGCTCACCGCTTGGGTCGATCCGGAAACCGGTGAACTTCTAGACAGCCCTGGGGAAACCTGGGACGAGCCCTCACGCTCGTTACTCCGAGAAGTGTGGCGCGACTATAGCCGCGCGAAGAAGCTGCCCTCTGATTTTGTCATCAAGCTCAGCAAGGAATGTTCACTGGCGCAACAAGTGTGGACTGAGGCAAAAGACAATCAGTCTTTTTCGCAATTCCTCCCAAATCTCCGCACGGTCCTGTCGCTGAAGCGAGAAGAGGCCGAGTACCTCGGCTACAAGGACTCGCCGTACAATGCTCTACTCGATGTGTACGAGCCCGGCTCCACCATCGCGGCATTGCGCCCGCTATTCGGACAGATCAAGGGGCGCCTTGTACCGCTCCTCAAAAAGATTCAGCAGAGTCCGATTCAGATCGACGATTCAATTTTATTTCACACCTTCGATAAGGCGCGCCAGCTGGAGTTCGGCCGGATGGTCCTGATCGCCATGGGTTATGACTTCGAACGAGGGCGCCTCGACCTGTCGGCGCACCCCTTCACCACGTCATTCCATCCGACGGATGTGCGCGTCACGACCCGTGTACACGAACACGATCTCCAATCTTGCCTGTTCAGTTGCATCCATGAAGGCGGACACGGCCTGTACGATCAGGGGCTCGACCCCCGCTACTTCGGCACGCCGCTGGGCGATTCGGTCTCGCTCGGTATTCATGAGAGCCAGTCGCGCATGTGGGAAAACTGCGTGGGCCGATCGCGGCCGTTCTGGCGTTTCTTTTACCCCATGCTGCAGCAGACGTTTCATCATCAATTACGTTCCCTCGACGGGGAGCAATTCTATAAGGCTATCAACCGCGTGAAGCCATCGCTGATTCGAGTTGAGGCCGATGAGCTGACCTACAATCTCCACGTCATGCTGCGGTTCGAAATCGAGCAGGATCTCATTGAAGGCAAGACGCGCCCGGAAGACTTGCCGTGGATCTGGAATCGGAAAATGGAAGAATACCTGGGCATTGTCCCGTCCAACGACGCCGAAGGCGTGCTGCAAGACGTCCACTGGTCGTTCGGCGCCTTCGGCTATTTCCCGACGTATACGCTCGGGAATCTCTACTCCGTTCAATTCTATGAACAGGCCAAACTGGAGATCCCCCATCTGGAGGATGAAATTGCGGCAGGACAATTGATGGTGCTACAGCGTTGGCTCGGACAGAAGATTCATCGCTGGGGCCGGATGTTCACGCCGGATCACCTCTCCAGGCGAGTAACGGGAAAAAGCCTCGACCCTGAACCCTTCTTATCCTATGTTGAGAAAAAATACGGCGAGATCTACCAGCTCTAGGGGGGAGAGTTGTTCTGTGTTCTGAGTTCTGAGTAGCGAATCGAGAGTCCTGGCTATAACTCAGAATTCAGAACTCACAACTCATGACTCTCAGGCCCTTGGCCTGAGTTAGTATCCCATTGCCTGATTCAACTTGGCCAGGCTCGCAACGGGTAATGTAAACTCTGCCTGCACCTCGATACGAGACGGCACCAAAATCGTCGTGTGGAAGACAATATCGCGGATCGGGATCTTGAACTCCGGCTGCTGAGGGGTACTCAATTCAACTGACTCGACCGACTGGGTAATCGCCCCGCTATCTTGAGGGCCATACACCGTCACCACCGCCTTCAGAATCTCCACGATCTTCTCGTTCGTCTCAATCCCCTCAATGCCCTTTTCCAGCAATGGAATGACTTCTTCCTGTGCCTGGTCGGACAGCGTAAAGTTCTCTACCCGTTCTTTCCGGCGTAGCGACATGAGGTCGTTATCAAGATCTTTGCTGAAGGCCCCATAGGCAAACCGGAAAAACTCGAAGTGAAAGCCTTTGAAGCCCTTGCCGAACATCTGCAGCTCACACAAAAAACACAATTGCTGCAGTTTCACATCGCTGAGCAGCCCGTGAGGCTCCGCCAGATGCAGCACGTAGAGCAAGAGGACCCGGTCAACCGTAATCTGATTGGGTTGTCTCATACTGATAATCGCGCGAACATTCTGCCGTTTGGAGGGCTGCACTATAGACAGCAGAGGAGATCTCCGTCAATTCCTCCCTTTAAAGCACGTGCGGCTTGAAGCCCCTTGACCAACCAGGCAAGTTTCGTCTTTAATGAACCCTGTCGGAGGCCCGTCTTGGCAAATACACATGTGAAGGAAATGCAGGCCCTGAAGGAACATCTGGGCAAGCATCAGCTCAAGCTCACTCGCCAACGTGAGTTGATTCTGAACGCCTTCCTCCGGCAAGAACACATTACCGCTGAGGCCATGTATCACCAGCTGGCGAAAGCCGACCCTCATCTTGGGCTTGCGACTATCTACCGGACGCTCAATCTGTTCTGCGACGCAGGCCTTGCACAGGCCCGGCATTTCGGCTCTCAGACGAAGTATGACAACGTGGCACACAAGGGCCACCACGATCACCTCATCTGCACCGGCTGCGAGAAGATCGTGGAATTCGAAAACGAAGAAATCGAGCGGCTCCAGGAAGAAGTGGCCGCCCGGAACGGATTTACGATCAAAACCCACCGACTTGAGCTCTACGGCCTCTGTTCTCGCTGCCGTCATTGACGTACCAACTTTTTTTTAGTATCATTTTGAGACAGTTTATCAATTTCAATTCCATGAGGGGCATTCCCATGTCATTCGTATATTCTCTTCCGACTTTGTCCCGAACGATCCTCGCAAGTTTTCTTCTACTCTTTGCGGCAGGGATCTTCGCGCCCCCCGCCTCTGCCGCCGATTCACTCACAATTTACTCTGGCCGCTCGGAACGGCTCATCAAGCCGGTACTCGACGCCTTCACCGCAACGACCGGCATTAAAATCGAGCTGTTGTCATCCGGCACAACGGAGTTAGTCAATCGGCTGAAAGCTGAAGGCGATCGTACGTCGGCAGATCTCCTGATCACCAATGATGCCGGCAGTTTGGAACTGGCCCGGACAGCTGGGCTCCTCCACCCGTTGAATATGCGGGAAGTCGAACGAGCCATTCCGTCGCAGTTTCGTGCGTCGGATAATGCCTGGGTGGGACTCTCCGGGCGATTCTGGATTGTGGTGTATAACACCACAATGGTGAAGGCGGACCAAGTCAAGTCGCTTCTCGATATTGCCGATCCAAAGTGGAAAGACAAGATTGCGATTCCCAATTCCGGCAGCGAGTATCTGCAAGCAGGGGTATCGGTCATCCGCGCCACCTATGGCGACGAAAAGACCAAGCAGTTCCTGCAAGGCCTCAAGACCAACGCCG
>JANNXZ010000112.1:0-4262 GCA_031409835.1 Nitrospirota bacterium | reverse complement strand
GCACCGTCCGAACAAGCTGGGACAACAGGGCCGGTCGTGCGGCAGACCTGGCAGGATGCTGAAAAAGTCCGCCAGCTTTGTTCTCGCATCGCTCAGAGCCTCGACGTACCGCAAGGGTACGCCTCGCCTCCTCGCTCGCTGCGGCCGCGCTGAACGGCCTTTTTGAGCATCCTGTGGACTCATTGGTAATCATCGCATACGTCCCATTCACCGAGGCGAACCTAGTTGTTCCGCAGCCTGCTGGATACCGGCCTCATGATCGTCGTCTCAACGGCCATGGTTACTGAACTCCCTGCGAAATACGCCGCAAACTGACACGCGCCTGCTCCACATCACGGATAATTTGCTTCGACAGTTCATCGGCAGATGGAAAGGTGTGATCGCCGCGTACCCGCGCCACAAACTGCACGGTGATCTCCTGTCCATAGAGATCGCTGGTCTGATCCAAAAGATTGACTTCGATCAGCCGCTCGCCCGCTCCAAAAGTCGGCCTCGTCCCGATGTAGGCGATCGCATCATGGGTCTGAATACCGTGGGCAGCCCGCGCGGCATAGACACCATCGGGTGGCACGACACGGTCAGCCGGGACGCGCAAATTGGCCGTAGGCCAGCCCATCGCCTGTCCCTGTTGCGTCCCGTGCACCACGGTCCCTCGAATCCCATAGACGCGTCCGAGCAACGTGGCCGCCCGCTCTAGATCCCCCGCCTGAATCAGCTGGCGAATCCTGCTTGAACTCACCACATCCCCCTCCATCGTCACGGGAGTCACGGGATGCACGCGGAAGCCGTGCTGCACGCCGAAACGCACAAGGTCATCGATACGCCCTACCCGGCCCTTCCCAAACGCAAAATGATTGCCTACAAACAGTTCCGATAGAGCGAGCGAGCGGTGCAGGATGTCATCGGCAAATTGATCCGGGCTCATCGCCGCAAAGGTAGGGGTAAAATCCAGGAAGACCACTTCATCGATCCCTGCAGCTTCAAAGTGCGCAAGCTTTTCCTCGGGACTGGTGAGAAACCGAAGATCGACTCGAGGCGCAAGAACTTTTACAGGATGCGGCTCAAATGTCAGCACGAGCGCAGTCCCCTGTGCCTTCCGAGCCGTCTCGACCACCGTCTGTAGTAAGGCTCGATGGCCCAGATGGTGGCCGTCGAAATTGCCGATTGTGGCGACCGGATAGGCACGTGGACACTTGCCGGATAGCCCACGCGTCACTTTCAACATGGTCGTCAGCGGAGGAGACGCGCAGCGTCTTTGGCAAAGTACGTCAGGATGAGATCAGCGCCGGCCCGCTTAATCGAGAGCAACGATTCCATCATGGCTCGCGATTCGTCGAGCCAGCCAGCGTTAGCGGCCGCTTTGATCATGCTGTACTCCCCACTCACTTGATAGGCCGCCACAGGCAACAACATCTGCGCCCTGGCCGCGGCAATGATATCGAGATACGGCAGCGCCGGTTTCACCATGATAATGTCGGCCCCTTCTTCGACATCGAGGGCAATCTCCCGAAGCGCTTCCCGGCGGTTGGCAGGATCCATCTGGTAAGACTGCCGATCGCCGAACTGCGGGCTTGAACAGGCCGCATCTCGAAACGGCGCATAAAAACAAGACGCGAATTTGGCGGCATACGCCATAATCGGCAGCTCTGGAAAACCCGCCTGATCCAGTTCCGCCCGGATCGCCCCCACTCGCCCATCCATCATATCGGACGGGGCCACCATGTCGGCACCGGCTTGCGCATGCGTCCTGGCCATCGCACAGAGACACTCCAAGGTTTCATCGTTGAGAATGCGTCCATCCTTGACGATACCGCAATGGCCGTGATCCGTGTATTCGTCGATGCAGACATCGGTCACCACCATCAGCCCCGGAACCTGCTTCTTTACCGCTTTGACGGCCCGCTGCACGATGCCGTTCGGATCAAACCCCGAACTCCCACGATCATCTTTCCGGTCAGGAATTCCAAAAAGAATGATGGCGGAAATCCCCAAGGCCGCAATCTCGCTCGCCTCTTTCACCAGGAGATCGACCGAGAGCCGGAACTGGCCCGGCATCGACACGATTTCCTCCCGCCGGTCTCGCCCTTCGACGACGAACAGCGGATAGATCAAATCGGATGGAGTGAGGCTCGTCTCCCGTACCATGCGACGAAAGGCTTCATGCTGCCGCAGCCGCCGGAGGCGCTGTATTGGAAAGGCCATCGGGTTACTTCCTCGGGAGATTCGTCAAGAACACCACGATGTCGCGCACAGAAATCATGCCGACCAATTTTCCACCCTGAGTCACACCGAGATGACGAATATGCGTTTTGGCCATCAGATCGTTGGCATCTAATACGGTCTTATCCTCTTCGATCGTCACGATCGGGGCCGACATAATCTGTTCGGCCGTTGTCTTGTGGGTGTCGACTCCACCCGCGACCACACGCCGGACCATGTCGGTATCCGTGAGGATGCCGACGATCTCTTTCCCGTTCGTCACGAACAGGCTGCCGATGCCGCGATCGCGCATAATTTGTGCCGCCGTCTGCGCATCCGTATCCCGCTCAATCGTCACAAACTTCTCCCTCGGAACCATAAACGATTTGACTGGAACCATAGCGATACCCTCCCTTGGCTAATTTACTCCATGACCCTGCCGTCTACGCCGGCCTATCTGAGCGTAGAAACGGTGACTCGAACCTCTTCCTTGAAATGCCTCACAATCTCTTCTGCCAGCGCCGGCACAGTATTCTCAGCAGGCATGACCGTGACCGTCAACCCATACTCTTCCGCCGTGCGTGCCGTAATGGGCCCAATACAGGCTACCACCACCCCTGCGAGAAGTGATCTCACCGCATCCCGTCCACCAAAGAGTTCCACGAAATTGCGAACTGTGGAGGAACTTGTGAATGTCACCGCCGCCACCTGCCCATCGTGAAGTTGTTGCGTCAAGGACGCGACGTCCACCGCCGGAGCGATCGTACGATAGACAGGAATCACCTCAACGGTTGCCCCCAATTCACGCAACTGCTCCGGCAAGATTTCACGAGCGACTTCGGCGCGTGGGATCAATATACGGCTCCCACGGATTCCCACTTGGGCCAATGCGGCAATCACTCCCTCCGCCTGAAACTCGGCTGGAACGACATCAGGAGTTAGCCCATAGGTTCCCAGTTCCTGCGCAGTTCTTGGTCCAATCGCGCACAAACGAAGGTTCGCCAACGCGCGCGCATCTTTTCCTGCCGCATGAAGCCGGTCCATGAAAGGCCTCACCCCGTTCACGCTGGTAAAAATAAGCCATTGATAGGTATTGAGTCGAGTCACTGCGTCATCGATGGCCTGCCAACTAGCCGGGGGGACGATCTGAATCGTCGGAACTTCCACCGGCTCCGCGCCATAGCCTGCCAGCAACTGGGAAAATTCTCTCGCCTGCTCCCGTGCGCGGGTCAGCACGATCCGTTTCCCAAAGAGCGGCTTGGTTTCAAACCAGTTCAGCTGTCCTCGCAATCGCACGACCTCGCCCACGACAATCACCGTCGGCGGTTCGAGATGCGCGGCTTCCGCACTCGCGACAATATCGCCCAATGTTCCCACGATGGTCTGTTGATCGGCTTTCGTCCCCCAACGGATTGCCGCAACCGGCGTGTTGGACGGACGTCCCTCCGACAGTAACTGTCCAACGATCGAAGGAAGATTCTTCATGCCCATCATGAACACGAGCGTCCCTGATGTACTAGCCAATTTGGGCCATTCCAACAACGCCACCGGCTTGGTGGGATCTTCATGACCAGTGACAAACGTGACCGTGGAGGCCAGTGTGCGATGGGTCACCGGAATGCCCGCATAGGCAGGAACCGCCACCGCCGCCGTCACCCCGGGCACAATCTCGAAATCGACTCCAGCCGCGGCCACCGCTTCCGCCTCTTCTCCCCCGCGTCCAAAAACAAATGGGTCACCCCCCTTGAGCCGAACCACCACATTCCCCTCTTTGGCGCGCTCAATGAGCAATCGATTGATATCGGCTTGGTCTTGATACTGCCCCCGTCCCCGCCGACCGACATAGATGCGCTGTGCCGTGGCCGGAGCATACTGTAGTAAAACCGGATTGGCGAGATAATCGTACAGGACGATATCGGCCACCTCAAGACATTCCTTCCCTTTCAGTGTCAAGAGTCCAGGGTCTCCTGGTCCCGCCCCAACCAAGTACACTTTCCCCGTTCTTTTCGGTTTCGTCATGTGGTCCCGTAGATGGCTTGAAGTATCCTATCGCCCCCGCGTGC
>JANNXZ010000111.1:0-1884 GCA_031409835.1 Nitrospirota bacterium | reverse complement strand
ACCACGCAGTGCCCGCAGCAGATAGTAGGTGAATAGGCCATGCCGATGCTGGTCGTCCTCCAACCCCTGCCCGATGCCGCTGGTCCCGATGACATGGATGGTCGAGCTTTTCGTGGGGCTCCATTGGGGGAGGGCAGTCTTAGTTCGGGTATCCGGTTCCATACGAGACACAATGCCATCGAACAGAAATACCGTCTGTTTCGCTTTCAAGCGAGACAGTGCTTCCTCCAAATATTTGATCGGGTAGGCCTGTGAGGTGGCCGTGGCGGTTCCATCGTACGGTATCAGGAACGTCTCTCCCGTCGAAGAGACCGAAGCCAGACCGGCGAAATAGACAATAACAACCGCGTTCGTATTCATGTGAGGCGGCAGCCAATCCAGCAGCGCTTCGTCAATATCAGATCGTAAGGCGTTCCAGTCTTGCAGGAGAAGAATATTGGAGGCGGGTAAGCCACCGAGGGCCTGAAAATAGTTCGAGACCATCTGTGCATCCAGGGAAGCGAACTTGCGGGATAGGATTTGCCGGTTTCGATAGGATCCGATCCCAATTGAGATTAAATAGGTGTGGGGCTGCCGAAATCCTGTGACCACGGCAGGGATGTGATCCACGTCATCGGCCTTGATGCCGGTTGGTTGGATCGACAGGGTCAGAGTTTGAGTCAGCGGCTGAGCATGGGTTCCTGAATCAGTGACCGCCACGTGGATCTCGGCCTTCTGCTGTTGCATCGACTGCGGTATCGTCGCCACAAATTCGATCGAGCGGGATTGGCCCGGTTGCAGTCGTCCGATCGCCAGCGTGCTGGCAGGAAACTGGGCGAGCAGCGAGGCGGTTCCCGTCAAGGTGGCCGTGACACCCTGTAGTTCCTGCTCTCCTCCGTTTACGAGGTCGATGCGTACCCGAATGTGCTCGCCTCCTTCAAAGACCAAATTGCTGTTCTCGTCCAGCACAGTGGCTTTAAACAAGAGTGCCGATGGAGCGTCTTGGGCTGGCATGGTCGCAGCCGGTGGGATTGGTCTCGCAGGCGATACTGCCACTGGCGCGGGAGCGGTTCCACCCGTCGCGACCAACTGGGTTCGGACGGCGCGCATGAATTGCGTCGTGAGTGCAATCCCAGCGTCATGTACGAACTCCCCGATATTGCCGTAATCGCATCGACGTATGGCCGGTTCTAGAATAAGACGTTGGTTGTGTGTGATGGAAATGGTCTGCTGGCCAAGTTCTTTCCCCCTGGCATCCTTCAGGGTTACGCGCGTCTCGAGGGTCATGTCCGCAGGCACCCTATCGTAGATATTATCCGCCCAAAGCTTGAGGCCTGAGCGTTGGAGCGCGACCACGATCTCTGTGTCAGGCTGGATGTGTGCAGGGATTCCGCCGGTGACGGTCACGGCTGTAAAGTTTTGGGAAGCTGCGTCAATCATCATCGATTCGATTTCTTCTCCCACGTTGAGTTCGTGAGGGCTACTGCATCCATCTACGTACTGCATCTTGAGATTGGTGAGGGAGGGGTCGAAGGTCAGCTTAACGGAGTGAGCTAAACGCGGCCCCAAGTCCGGTAAGGGGGTTGAGTGAAACGCCGACGTCAGTTTCTCACATCCCCACAGCCCACCCACTATGACGAAGAGACACAAGACGATAACCCATCGTGTTATGTGCGCGAGACTCGCGAGATGTGCGCAAAAAACGGGAGGGGTCGGATATTTCATCTTTACGAGTCTCGCCTGTCTCGCTCGGTTATTCTGAGGGGGATTTCATTGCGGAGGGAGTCCGAGTCGGCTGACTGGGGCCGGGTGAAAATCCCTTGGGTGTGACGGAGCCGCATAGTAGCCCTTGTTCCCATTCCGTCGGATCACGGCCAATTCGCGTAGCATGGCGACCCCATCTCT
>JANNXZ010000110.1:0-4964 GCA_031409835.1 Nitrospirota bacterium | reverse complement strand
AGCCTTGCGCGACGAGACACTGACCAGAAGCGAATGCCAGGCCGTGCTCGACACGCCAGACGAGCAGTTGCTGGGACTCCTCCAAGCAGCCTTTACAGTCCGATCGCATTACTTTGGCAAGACCGTTCGCCTCCAGATGTTGCAAAATGCCAAGAGCGGAGCCTGCCAGGAAGACTGTCACTACTGTTCCCAATCTGCGATCTCCACCGCCCCCATCGAACGCTATAGCCTTGTACCCCAACAACAAATGATCGACGGCGCCAGGCAAGCTGCGGCCTCGAAGGCCCAACGCTATTGCATCGTCATCAGCGGTCGGAGTCCGTTGGACCGGGAAATCGACGAAATCGCAGGAGCCGTCCGTTCGATCAAGCAAGAGATTCCGATTCAGATTTGCTGCTCACTGGGCCTTATGAATGAACAACAAGCCAAGCGTCTGAAAGCGGCAGGAGTCGATCGGGTCAACCACAACTTGAATACGAGCGAAGCCTTCCACACCTCCATCTGCACCACGCACACATTCCAAGATCGGCTCAGTACAATCCGTAATGCTCGTGCAGCTGGCTTGGAAATCTGTTCCGGCGGGATCGTGGGCATGGGAGAGAAGGACGAAGACCTCATCGACCTGGCGATGGCCCTGATCGAGGTAAAGCCGGATTCAATTCCACTCAACACGCTCCACCCGGCAACAGGCACACCGCTGGAAAACTGTGACAACCTGACTCCTCAACGATGTTTGAAAGTACTCTGCCTCTTCCGATTCCTGCACCCACGCACCGAACTCCGCGTGGCCGGAGGCCGCGAACACAATTTGCGCAGCCTCCAGCCCCTCGCACTCTATCCAGCCGACTCCATCTTCGTGAACGGCTACCTCACCACACCAGGCCAGCCGGCCCCAGAAGTCTGGGGCATGATCGAAGATTTGGGATTTAAGATTGAAGTGGATTACCAGCAGGCTGCTGCGAAAGACCCCCAGCTTCGTTCTCAGTCGCTCGAACCCCTCAACGTACAGGGTTAGAATACTTGAGGCAAAGTGACTATCCTCTCGCATTTGCTCGAAGCGAGCGGTTCAAGCAAAGCTTGGTATGTACCTCCTCGCAATTCGCGCCCCTGCGACCTTGCTGAACACCTTTTTTGAACAGCCTGCGAAAACCTCTCTGGTCATCAAGATTTTTGAGAGGCCCTCGGGTTTCGAAAGATCAACAGATGAAAAATAAAGTTCCAAAAGAGGCCAACGCCTTTTCTCAAAGCGTCCTGCGCACTCCGGAGAGCCGCCAAAATAGCTAGTCCGGAGGTCCTTGCGCGAAGCTCGAGAGGCGTGAACGGAAAAACGAAAGGGGTGAGAGCACGGACGGTTTGGCTGTATAGTCTTTCTGGTTGATCTGGCTGTCTAGTCTGTGGACAGAGGGCGAGTAGCGCATGATGAGCGTGACTGGCGAGACGGAGTGAGTTGGTCGGGTCTATCTCGTCGATCTGGCCCAGTTGGTCTGTCTTGTTGGCCATCGGCAAACCCACCAGGCAAACCAAAGAAACCAGATGAACAAGAGAGACGAACGACGGCAAGCGAGGCAAAGATCGGCTACCTGGCGACGGGATGGCCTGCAGACTCGATGGCGGCGAGGATCTTGGCACGGGATTCAGCGTCGAATTCGTGTCCGTAGAAGCGGAGGAAGAGGCCTTTTCGGACAGCTTCAGGGGTGGCCTGTGGGTCTTGTTCCCGTATGGACGCTTCAACGAAAGCACGTGCTGTCTCGCGCATCGCGCACCCCATCTTGAGCCGTTCTTCTCCGGACCGCTGCATGAGCATGTCTCCATAGCGGGCATCGACTTCGGGCGTTGTATCCTTCATTAACGTACCTCTTGGTAGAGTGTGGTCAGCCCCAATCGATTTGCCCACCGATTCAAATACTCTGTGTCGAGTCCCTGCACGGATCGGAGCAGATTCCGGACATCGTCTAATTGCATCTGGGACCGGCTCTCCTTGGCCCAATCCAGCTTGGAAAGGATGAGATCTTCGGGCGACACGATGAAGAGCTGCTGGTCTGCGACGGAGACCGCCCGGCGACGCGCTAACTCTTCTCGACGGTATTCCGTCTCTTTCCTCACGACACAGTCTACCTTGACCACCAAAGCGTTGTGAATCATGTTGAACATGGCATGGTCTCGCACGGCTCGTTGGACCATGTCGCGATCGATATAGTACTCCTGTTGAAACAGGCGGGTGACTCGATCCACGTCCCGCTCGGACAGTTCGACGACGAGGTCGATATCGCGGGTCATGCGGGGAACGGCATAGAAGTTCGCCGCCATCGAGCCGGTCACCATATAGGCAATGCCGGCCCCTTCCAATTGTGCGGTCACAGATTTCAGAACGTCTAGCTCGTCGCTCACTGGCAGCCTACACTCCCCTTCTCGCCGTCGTTACCGCCGAAGGATACGCTCTTCACGGTAGAAAATCACGCCGGCTTTCAGAGGACGTGAGGCGTAAAAGGTGAGGGTGAAGGTGGTGAGTTTGCCAACCCTGCGTCCAGGAACGGAAGTAAATGCTCAGGTATGAGTTTTATCCTGGGTCAACCGAGATGCATCAGAGAGCAACGCAACATGTCCTGACCGAGACTCTCGTCTGATGCACGCTGCCTCAGGATCGCTCCCTAACGACCACGCGAAATCTTTGTCTTCTCCATGTGAATACAAGCGTTTCGCTTTGACACCTATCTGATTCTTGCTACAGTTTGAACACGATGGTCACCATGAAGTGCCCCGATTGCCAGGAGGACCTGACTCAGGTTCCAACTAGCCATGGCCCTGGGCTTGATGTCTGTTTCTCCAGACACGGACTCTGGCTCGACGTGGGAGAGGTGAATTTCTTTGTGGAGGATTACACCTCGCTGAAACGGGCGATGGGTGACCGCGGAGGCGTCGCGGTCAGGACAGAGACACTCTGTCCTCGATGCGGGGATCATATGGAATCTGAGACGGTCTCTCACACATCCTTCCTCAGCTGCGACTCCTGTCGCGGGTGGTGGCTGCCTCACGGAAGCCTCACTCGCCTGAATGAGACCTATCGGGGCACGGCGGTTCCGATCCAGATCCATGAAGCTGCGCTGTATACACAAGCGGCGGCGAGACATCATGCACTCAGCGACACGTTTCGCGATCAACCCAGGTCCAAAAAGACACGTTCCAACCCACAGAGCCTATGGCTCTGGGTCTTGTTTTTCGGGCTCGCCTTCGCAATCGGAGGGATCGTCTTCGTCTCCGGGGTCAGTAAAACCATGGGAACCACTCAGTGGAGCCGGCCACCGGATCAACTCTTCTTATACTTGGCCGCTGGTACCATAGGAGGACTCGGGCTCTTCGTGTACGGATGGATGGTTCACCAGCGGAAGCGCTTGATCGAAAGTATTCCAACCTCGACGATTCGTTCACTGGCTCTTGGGTTGGTCGAGATCAGTGGACACGCACAGCCAGAGGAACACCTTCTCGCTGCACCCTTCAGCGGCCTTCCCTGTGTGTTCTTTTCCTATGCCGTGCAGGAGCATATCGGCTCCGGAAAGCATTCACGGTGGGAGACCATTGCGAACGGTACTTCTGAGCAGCCCTTCTTTGTCAGCGATACAACCGGACAAGTGCTCGTCATGCCCCTTGGCGCCGAACTGATCTTACCGGACGAGCGTACCTATCGAAATGATTGGCTGGGAGAATTGCCCCCCACGACAATCGCCGGATTGAATCGACTGGGAGTTTCAACCGAACGCTGGATAGGGAACAAGACACTACGGTGTCGAGAAACGTTCCTCCAGCCGGAAGAGCAGGTCTACGTGCTCGGAACGGCCCATGAACACCTCGGTGCAACAGAACTCGTCGAGAACTCCGCTCGTCTCTACATCGGGAGTAGCCGAGACCATGAGTTCATCATCTCGGATCGAAGCGAAAAGGACTTATTGTCCCGATTACGGTGGCAGGTGTTGGCTTATGGGGCAGGAGGCCTGGCACTGGCTGCAACCTGTGTGATCACCATCTTCACATACTATCTGACAACCGTATCGTAACAGTCATACTCGAAGGAGAACGTCCATGAATATCACCTTACTGATCGGAAGCCTGCTCTTAATTGGACTGATTGTGCTCGTCGCCTATGTGGTCGGCGTCTACAACATGCTGGTCCGGTTTGCCAATAACATCGACAAGGCTTGGTCAAATATCGACGTCATCCTGAAACAGCGGCATGATGAACTTCCCAAGCTCGTCGAGGTCTGTAACAGTTACATGACGCACGAACGGGAGACGCTGGAATCCGTGACCAAAGCCCGCACTGCATACAGCACAGGCCTGAACATCGACGACAAGGCGCAGGCGGAAAATCAGATCGTCGGTGCCTTAGGAAAACTCTTTGCCGTGGCCGAACAGTATCCAGACCTGAAAGCCAATCAAGAATTCTTAGCCATTCAGCAGCGCATATCGGCTCTGGAAAACACCATTGCCGATCGGCGCGAGTTCTATAACGACTCGGTCAACCTATACAATATCGCCATCCAACAGATCCCTACGCTCTGGGTAGCACAGGAGGCCGGATACGGAGCGCGGCCGTTGTTGACAGTGGCGCCGTCCGATCGCAAGGACGTGCCGCTCGCTTTTGCCAATCGTACGCCCATGGCGGCGTAGACGCATTCTTACTAATACTCCTTTCAAGCTTGCTCGTTTTCTCTCTCCAAAGTAGCGGCCTGGTTTGGTCCTCCACTGCGCACGTCTAACGACCACTGTTTCTTCGTGGGGGTTCCGTGACCACAGATCCCAAACCCGCCCGCTACTCTTCTCTCAGTCCGTCCATGACCGGTTGCCGTGCAGCCCAGCGTGCTGGCCAGTAACCGGCCACCAGGGCAGCGGTGAGAGCCAGTCCTACGGCTTGCAGAATCACTCCTCCTGGAACCGACATCTGGATCGTCCAGCCAAAGGATTGTTTATTG
>JANNXZ010000109.1:0-4201 GCA_031409835.1 Nitrospirota bacterium | reverse complement strand
AGACCAGACAGTGACCGCCCCAGACGGCACCCGTTCTCGTTTCGAAATCGATCCCTTCAGAAAAGACTGCTTGTATCGGGGTCTCGACGCCATTGGATTGACCTTGCAACACGAGACGACCATCACCTCCTATGAGGCTCGACGAAAGACCGAAGCCCCCTGGTTATTCACGGATCTTCCCCAGAATCTAGGTAAAGCTTGATGATAAAGCTGTTTGTGCTGTTCCTGTTCTTCATCGGCGCGGCCTATCTGCTCGTCGCCTTCAACTACAGTTACTCCGACGGGAACCGAGCTGGCTATATTCAGAAATTTTCCCACAAAGGCTGGATCTGCAAGACGTACGAAGGAGAAATGGCCATGACCACCGTGCCGGGTGTGGCTCCAATATTGTGGGTCTTTTCAGTCAGGGACGAGAAAGTGGCGTCACAACTCTCACAAGCTATGGGGAAACGATTGGTCCTACACTACAAAGAGTTTCGCTATCTCCCTACGACGTGCTTCGGAGAGACCGCCTACTTCGTCGATCACGTCGAGGTCACTGAATAAACTCTCTCACTTTGGCCTCCCCTGCCTGCACGCCCAAGCGCCTACCTCGCTCTAATCACCGAAGCCTCAAGGCTGATTCACATTCATACCATCACGGACACACCAGCTTGGGACACTATGAGCCCAATTGATAAAGGTCGTGCCGCCGCCTAATCCGAAATGTACAGCCCACGAACCCCTGGCGTCCTCATCGACTCTCGTCGCCGACCAATAGACGGTAGGCTGGACCGTCAGAAACGGATGGCCAGGAGGAAGAGTCGGACCCGGAGGAGCGACGGATGGGTCCACCAGACTCGTCAGCTCCTCGAGCAATGGCAACCGCCAGCCTTTCTGCCCTCCGACATTCTTCTCGATGCAGGTGCGGCGAGCCACAATCCATCTGGCGCTCGTTGTCTGCGGTGATCTCTCCCAGACTAGGCCGGTTTGTTTATCCAACACGGCTTCGCTATTGAAATCCGGCAGGACGACGAACCGCTGCGCTGCTGGCAGAGCCTTACCCTTATTCTGGATGACGCCCGGCTGATCGGCCGATACTCCTTGCGCACCCGCTTGCGCCTCTGCGCCGCCACAGATCACCAGGAACAGCCCGCTCAGCAACAGCGCGGCCATTGTGACAGTGAAAAACCGACGTCGCTTCATCGCTCCCTCTTTTAGCCCGGGCTAAATCCACTTCTTTCCCTTGAAAAACCCCAGCATGGCGATCACGATCGTCACCATCAGTCCAAGTACCAGCGGGTAGCCCCATTCCCATTTCAGCTCCGGCATGTGCTCGAAGTTCATCCCGTAGATACCGACGATGAAGGTCAGGGGCATGAAAATCGTCGTAATGATCGTCAGCACTTTCATCACCGTGTTCAACCGATAGCTGATGCTCGACAGATAGATATCAAGACTGGTTGAGACCATTTCGCGAAGCGTCTCGATGGTATCCACGATCTGAATCACGTGATCGTAGACATCGCGGAAGAAGATCTTTGTCGATTCCTGTAAGAGGGGGCATTCTGATCGGGAGAGACTGTTCGCCGCTTCACGGAGTGGCCACACCGCCCGCCGCAGAAACAGCAACTGCCGTTTGAGGTTGTGGATCTTGTGCAGCGTCTCCGGCTTCGGATCGCTGACCACCAGATCTTGCAGCGCTTCGATCTTCTCGCTTAGCGCCTCCAGCACCTCGAAGTATTGATCGACAATGGCATCAATCAGCGCATAGAGCAGGTAGTCGGCTCCGGTCTGCCGCAAGCGTCCCTTCCCCCCACGAAGTCGATCCCGCACCGATGTGAAGACGTCGGCCCCGTTTTCCTGAAAGGACAGTACAAAGTTCGGCCCGAGAACCAGACTCACCTGTTCGACGACGATCTCATGTCGGTCGGTGACCGAGAGCATCTTCATCACGAGGAATAGGCGGTTTTCATAGTCGTCGAGTTTCGGCCGCTGATCGGTGTTGGCAATGTCTTCGAGGAGAAGGGGATGGAGCTGGAACTGCTTCCCGAACGATTCCAGAATGTCCATTCTGTGAACGCCCCCGATATCTACCCAGGTGACGGACTCATCGGTCGATGGCGCTAGCACATCGGGTGATAGATCCTGGCGTTCGTCGCAGCGGGTGCCGGCGTAGTTAAAGGCCGTGATCGCGACCTTGTCCGGTTTTTTCTCACCGATATGGACAAGGGTTCCGGGGGGGAGTCCCGTCTTTTTGGATCGTTTCTGGACCAGCTTCATAGTAGAGACCTCGCAGGACCCCCTGCTTGTACGCAGGTTCTCTGCGATGGTCAAGTGGATCGTCGGCGCTGGTCGCCGGGCGCCGTCTTTCCGCTTTGCCGATCCTGCAAGACCTGCTACTCTTCCGATTCCACCCTGCGAGGCATGCAACATGGAACGAGAATTGGCAACGTTGGTCGAAGCGATCCGGAATGCCGGCACGAAGGTGCGTGAACTGGTCAGGGCTGGATTCGAGGTGCAGACGAAATCAGACCATTCGCCGGTCACCACCGTGGATCATGCGGTCAACCGCATTCTGCACGAGATGCAGCGCCAGGAGTTTCCGCAGGATGGATGGCTCTCGGAAGAGTCTCCCGACGATCCGGCTCGACTCACCAACCAGCGCGTCTGGATTGTGGACCCCATCGACGGCACAAAAGCCTTGGTGAATCGGATGCCGGAGTTCTGTATCTCTGCCGCGTTGATTGAACGAGGCACACCGATCGTCGCCGCGATCCTCAATCCCTCGACCGACGAACTCTTCACCGCGGTGCGCGGCGGCGGACTCTTCTTGAACGGCACACGTGTCACCCCCTCCCCCACTCATGCGTTCGATCCGGCCATCATGGTCAGTGCGGGGGAATTCCGGATCGGCCGATGGTCGATACTCGCCGAGACCGTTCGGTGCCGCCCCATGTACTCCATCGCCAACGCACTGGCCCTAGTCGCCGCAGGTCGCGTCCAAGCTGCCTTCACCATCGAGCCGGAGAACGAGTGGGATCTTGCGGCCGGAGTCCTGCTCATCGAAGAAAGCGGCGGCGCCATCAGCGACGCGGAGGGGAAACCCTTCGCCTTCAATCAACCGATACCGAGATTTCGCGGTGTCATTGCTGTGGCTGCCACAGCCGATAAGGGCCTGCATGCCAACCTCCAGACCCACGCCAACCGTGCCAGCTCGAAATCGGAGCGGGAGCGAGCCGCTCCATAACCATCGCCCTGTTAGCCAAGCCGGGCAAGCCGCCGGCACGCGTCGTCGATGTCGGAATCGATTTTCGCATAGCTAAATCGAATGCACTGTCTCCCGTCAGCCCCGGAAAAGAAGGCTTCACCCGGCACACCGGCCAAACCGATCGTCTCAAGAAGAAACATGGCCCGCTCTTTTCCCGTTGTGCCGGGCAAGCGCGACGCATCGGCCAGCACATAGTAGGCGCCCTGTGGAATCGACGGCGTCAGACCGGCCTTCGCCAAGGCCTGGCAGAATCGATCGCGTTTCCGCTCGTAGTCGCGCGCCAAATCGCGGTAGAACGAATCCGGAAGTTCCTGGATGCCCACCGCCACCCCCGCCTGCAACGGCGTCGGGGCACAGACATAGAGCAGGTCGTTCATGGCGCCAATCGCTTGCGCCCACCGCGGTACTGCGACACTGTAGCCGATGCGCCAGCCGGTGATACTAAACGTTTTGGAGTACCCGCCGATGGTAATCGTACGGTCGGCCATGCCCGGCAAGGTTGCGAAGCTCACATGCATCCGACCGTCGTACAGAAAGTACTCGTAGATTTCGTCGGTGAACACGAACAAATCGTATTGTTGTGCGATCGCGGCAATACTCTCCAGTTCTTGCCTGCTGAACACTTTCCCTGATGGATTGCCGGGTGAGTTCACGATGATCGCCTTGGTTCGAGGCGTAATTGCGCGCTCGACCTCGGCCACGGAAAACGTCCAGTCCGGAGCCTGCATCCTCACCGTCACCGGAACCGCTTCAACCGTCAGCAGCGCGCTGATGTGATACTGGTAATAGGGCTCGAAGAGGACGACCTCATCGCCAGGATTAAGCAGCGCCAGGCAGGCACAATGAAAGGACCCGGTGGCTCCCGCGCTGACCGTCACGTCCGTTTCCGGATCAGCCACGATACCGTTGTACTGCGCGAGTTTCTTGGCGATCGCCTGCCGCAGTTCGGAC
>JANNXZ010000108.1:0-15427 GCA_031409835.1 Nitrospirota bacterium | reverse complement strand
CTCTGTCCCTCGCTCCCCGCGCAACAACAAAGGAAACGCAACATTCTCCGCCGCAGTCAATCCGGGAATCAAATGAAATGATTGGAAGACAATCCCGACTGTTTCCCGCCTGATCCTCGTCCAATCATCGCTCGTGAATCGGCTGGTTGATCGCCCTCCGAGGAGGATATCTCCCGATGTCGGCACATCCAATCCACCAACCAGATTGAGCAACGTGCTCTTCCCACAACCGCTGGGACCGATGAACGCGCAGAAGTCACCCTTCGCCACTTCAACAGAGACCTGATCGAGCCCGGTGATGCGATCCCCACCCCGCTCATAAATTTTCGACACGTGCTCGAATGTCACCACCGTGATCTGCTTCTCCATCCGTTTTCTCGCATCGCTCGCGCCTCATCCTACTGCCTTCGTATATCACAACCATTTACAGAGCAACAACCTTGACAGGCGCGGCACATTCCCCTAGAAGAAGCGCACAGACTCGTTAGTTGGAGTGTTTCCCCTCCGATGGTACGTGAAGACATACAGGATCGACTCGTCGGATGGTGCCGTCAGGCCCTCCGGTTTGTCTTGCCGGTCGAATGTATCGCCTGTGGCCAGTCACTCAGCACTGACCCGGTGCCCTTCTTCTGTACCGTGTGCTGGGACACCATCCGCCCGCTCCAACAGCCAGTGTGTGCCCGCTGCGATCAGCCGCTTGTCTCGCCAGCGGCCACGGCCTATACACCGAACCATCACTGTCAAGACTGTATGGAACGACCGCCGGATTTTGAACGAGCCTGGACCCTCTTCCCCTACCTTCCACCACTGCGGGACGCCATCTGCTCATTCAAGTATCGAGGCAAACATACATTGGCCAAGCCACTCGCGCGGCTGATGATCAGCGCTCTGCCAAGTAGGATCGATGTCGATGTCATTATTCCTGTGCCCTTACACCCGACCCGTTTACGAGCGCGTGAATTTAACCAATCGTTGCTGCTGGCCGATCAGCTCAGCCATCACCTAGCCCGCCCAGTTTCAGCCACACACCTCGTCAGGATCGCCGCCACTGACCCTCAAACCACACTAACGCGGCAGGCACGGTTGCGAAATCTACGGAAAGCATTTGAAGTCCGCAGGCCACAGGACCTCGCGGAGAAACGTATCCTCCTCGTGGACGATGTCTTCACCACTGGTACGACGCTGAACGAATGCGCGAAGACCCTGAGAAAATCCGGTGCCGGACCAGTCTTTGCCCTGACGCTGGCCAGGACGGTCGATACAGCCCTAGTGCCGGATCGCTTCTTTGCCGAACAAGCCCAACAACCCCTGACAACCATAGGAATATGAGCGATGCCGTTATACGAATACTGCTGCCTCGACTGTAAGAAGCGCAGCACAGTCCTTGTATTGAGTCTGGCCAATCAAGCGCCTGCAGCCTGCTCCCATTGCGCAAGCGCACGGGTTGAACGAATCTTGTCTCGATTTGCCTCGCCGAAATCTGAAGAGGCTCGCCTTGAAGCTCTGGCGGATCCCAGCAATTTAGCGGGGCTCGATGAAAACGATCCACAGAGCATGGCTCGATTCATGAAAAAAATGGGTACGGAGATGGGCGAGGATCTCGGTGATGATCTCTCAGAGGCGATGGAGTCAGGTGATCCCGGCTCAGTAGAGCCGGATAGCACTGACAAGCTATGACATGATCTGTCATGTATTTTCACTTGACAGATCGTTCGAGTTTGCCTACCCTAGCACCAGTGTCCTAGGCCTCGTGAGACGTATGGATCATTACCGAACCAGGTTTTTTAATGGCCAAAGAGCCCAAGAGCGAGCTGATGACGGCGGAAGAGACCTGCCGCTACCTCAAGATCACCCCTCGCACGCTCTATCGTTACCTACAGAGTCGCCAGATTCCCGCCTTCAAGCTTGGAAAAGAATGGCGCTTTGTACGCTCGGATCTGGAACAATGGATTCGCGATCGCACCAGAGCCACGCTGGCATCGTAAAGGACACGATACATTGATGTTCGCCGGTGAGTACCTGTGCAAAGTGGATGAGAAGGGGCGGTTTATTGTCCCCTCACCGATCCGTGAACAGATTGAGTCTGAGGGACAGGCCGTCGTCTTCCTCAAGGGCCCCGAGGAATCGACGCTCATCTATTCTATGAAAGAGTGGGAAAAGGTTCTCGAACGGACGAAAGCCACGCTCGATGAAGACCAGAGCCGCCTGTTCATGCACTTCGTTGTGTCGGAAGCCGGCACATCGGAGATCGACAAAGCCGGACGCATTCTGATTCCCAGCCGGCTCAGAAAAATTATTCCGTTGGATGAAGACCAGGAAATCATTCTGGTCGGCTTGTACCATCGCATAGAAATCTGGAATCCGAGCACGTGGCGCCGGTATATCGGCCAATCTGAAGAGCGATACGAGCAGAACATGTCCAAAATCCTCAATCTCCTGTAACGCTGACGCGCATGCCCAGGTTTCAGCAGCCGCCTCGGATTCTCTCCTCTCCACGGGCCGTTCGTATGACCTCCTACCGGATCCCTGACAAGAAGGTCGCGGTGCCACGTATCGCCCCGAGAACGGCTCCGAAATCCCGCATGCCTGCATCCTCCCCATTCCCGCATCCACCGACCGAGAGTCATGCGGTTGCATTGACCCTCCCTGTGCCTCCCAGCGTGAACCATCAATATGCCACCGTGAATGGACGCCGATTGATCTCTTCCGCTGGCCGTGCCTATAAAGCCCAGGTGGGACAACTCGTGTGGCTGAAGTTGGCACAGTCCACTCACCGAGCCACTCTGCTTGCACAACTCCAGTCGGAGTGGCTCGCCCTATCCATCCGATTCTATTTTACCTCGGCCCTGCGGCGAGACGTGGATGGCGGGCTCAAGATTGCGCAGGATGCCCTCTGTGAAGGACTCGGCATCAACGACAACCGCATCGTCGAAACCCACCTCTACAAACACGTCGACAAGGACAACCCTCGCATCGAAGTACATTTAACTCCTGCATCTAGTTCCTAGCCTCACTCGCATTACTCACGAAGACTTCTGCTGTAAAAGATGATCCGTGCCTATTCGTACCGGAGTGCTTCTATGGGATTGAGGCGAGCGGCCTTGTTGGCAGGGTACAAGCCGAAGAACAGGCCGACCACGAGTGAGAAAAAGAATGCGAGTATGATGACGTTGCCGGAGATGATGGTCGGCCAACCGGCAATCAGCGTCGTCAATTTCGCCGACGTAACCCCTAGAACAATACCCAAGACACCTCCCGCCAGGCTCAACGTCATGGCCTCGATCAAAAACTGCATCATGATGTGCCAGCGCTTGGCACCCACCGCCATACGGACCCCGATCTCTCTCGTCCGTTCCGTCACAGACACGAGCAAGATATTCATGATGCCGATCCCACCGACCAACAGAGACACGGAGGCAATGGCAAACAACATCGTCGTCAAGGTCTCACTGGTGCCTTCTTGGACCTTCCCGATATCGACCTGCGTCCGGATCTTGAAATCATCGTCCTGCTCCGTCCGAAGCCGGTGCCGCGCCCGCAACACCTCTCGAATCTGCTCGGCAGCCATCGGCAAATCCTCGACCTGATCGGTCGAACCGAATATCGCCCCGACGGACCCGATAAATGACGTCCCGAATACTTTTCGCTCTGCTGTGCTGAAGGGAATGAAAATCACATCGTCCTGGTCGGACCCTTGCACAGATTGGCCTTTCGGCGTAAGGACTCCAATGACATGGAACGGCACATTCTTGATGCGAATCACTGCCCCTACCGGCTCTTCTCCAGGCTCAAACAGGTTCCCCACGACTGTCTGGCCAATCAGCGCAACTCGAGCGGCACTCTCCAAGTCCGATTGAATGAAGGGGCCTCCGCTCGTAAAGGACCAGCCCCGAATAGTCAGGTAACTCGGTGAGATGCCGTTAATCGGTCCGTTCCAGTTTCGGTTCCCATAAATAATTTGCATGACATCGCGCTTGGCCCATCCGGTATCGGCCAAAAAGGGGATGCGCTTTTTCAGATCCAAGGCATCGGACACAGTCAGCGTCACGGCGCTCCCCTGACTACCTCGTACGCCGCTCGCAGAGGTCACCCCGGGAAGGATGATGATGACATTCGTGCCCATTGTCGCAAGCTGCGCTTGCACGGCCCGCTTGGCGCCCTCACCGATGCTCACCATTGCAATGACCGCCGCCACGCCAATGACAATCCCCAGCATCGTGAGACCGGCGCGCATCCGATTCCGAGCCAAGATCCGAAACGCGGTCAGAATGGTGAGCCACACTAATGCCGACATTTGGCTACACCTCGACTGGGCTGGACGTTGGGCGGGTTTTGGTCACGCGGTCGCTTAATACTTGTCCGTCTTTGATCACGATCTCGCGCGCCGCATAGGCCGCAACCTCAATCTCGTGAGTCACCAAGATGATCGTAATCCCTTCATCACGGTTCAGCGTTTCTAGGACTTTCATAATTTCCTGGCTCGATCGGGTGTCCAGGTTGCCGGTCGGTTCATCGGCAAGAAGCAATGAGGGCGATGTGACCAGCGCCCGTGCAATCGCCACACGCTGTTGTTGTCCTCCCGACAGTTGGGTGGGGTAATGGTGCTCTCTGCCCTGTAGCCCTACTCGTCCTAAGGCCGCAGCCGCCTGCGTCCGTTGTTCTTTCAGCGAGAGCCCTCGATAGAACAGCGGAAGCTGGGCATTTTCGAGCGCGCTGGTTCTAGGAATGAGATTGAAGTTCTGAAAGACGAACCCGATCTGTTGATTGCGTATGCCGGCCAACTGATCGGGCTTCAGGTTGCCCACCTCTACCCCGTTCAGCCGATAGCGCCCCTTCGTCGGTTGGTCGAGGCAGCCCAGAATATTCATCAGAGTGGATTTGCCGGAGCCAGAAGACCCCATGATGGCGACGAACTCACCCTGTTCAATCGTGAGGCTCAGACCGCACAACGCTTGGACCTCCATGTCGCCGACACGGTAGATCTTCCACACATCTTCGCACTGGATGAGAGCGCTCTTCATCGTTTCTCGTGAAACGTGAAGCGTGACCGACCGTATTGCTCAATGGTCAATGTTGAATGTTCAATTGAGCATTGAAAATCGAGCATAGGACATTCCTCGGGTACACGAGTCACGGGTGGCTACATCCCACGGTTGCGCGAGGAGCCCCGCTGGCCGCCGCTCCCAAACCCTGGAGGCAGATCGCTTCCACTCCGGTCGCCTATGGGTCGCTCAATCCCCACAACCACCAGAGCGCCTTCAGACAAGCCCTCCGATAGGATCTCCGTTGCCAAACCATCGGAAATACCCGTTTGGACCTGCATAGATTCTAATTCTCCCGACGCGCCCTGCTTCCAAACAGTTCGATTAAGCGCCGTGGCTCCCCTGCCGGCGCCTGCTGCCTGCTCTACGCCCTTCCCTTTGTTCGGCGTGCCGCTGGACGTGGTGCGATCGGCCTGGCCCGCAGTCGGGGGTGTAAACCGCAACGCAGCATTCGGCACTTTGAGCACGGCGTCTCGTTGAGCCACAACGATGGAGACATTTGCGGTCATCCCAGGCTTCAGGCGAAGGTCCTGATTATCGACGCTGACCACCACATTGTAGGTCACCACATTTTGCACATTGATCGGCGCAAGACGGACCTGACGGATCGTGCCTGAAAATGGATACCCTGGATAGGCATCGACCGTGAAGGTGGCCTCCTTCCCTTCGGTGATTCCCCCGATATCCGACTCGCTGACATTGGTGTCGACTTGCATCTTCGTCAGATCGAGTGCGATTAAAAAGAGATTCGGCGTGGCAAAACTCGCTGCAATCGTTTGACCGACCTCCACGTTTCTGGCGACCACGATCCCGTTCACCGGTGAGCGAATGACGGTGTACTTCAGCTCCAACTCTACGGCATTCAACGCCGCCTCAGCCTGTTTCACTTGCGCCCCTGCCACGTTCGTCTGCGCCTCAGCCGTTTGGAAATTCGTCGTGGCGACGTCGACGTCGCTCTGAGAAACGAACTGCTGCGCCACCAACGATTGCACCCGGTCCAGTTCGCGCTTGCGCTGAGCCAGCTCGGTTCTGGCTCGTGCGACATTCGCTTTCGACATGTCAAGATTGCTGGCCGCTTGATCGCGGCGAGCTCTGAGCGGTTCCGGATCGATGACAGCCACGATATCGCCGGCCTTGACCACCGAATTGAAATCGGCATGCAGACTCTTGATCATGCCGGAGACTTGGGTTCCAACCTGAACTGAGACGACAGGATTGATCGTGCCTGTCGCAGTCACAAGTGAAATGACGGGGCCTCGCTCAACCGCGGCGCTCCGATATCGAACTGGGGCTTTGCGCTCTCCATTGAAAAAAACATAGCCTCCAATGGCCAGCCCGACCGCCAGGATACTCATGATTAGGATGGCACGGCGCATCGACACCTTCTCCAATTGCTTCGCCTACTTGGTATGCATTGTATCAACAAGGCTGAAGGGAATCACCAGGCCGGGACAAGCCCCGTCTGTCTGGTTGATCTGGTCTATCTGGTTCAACCAAATAAACAAGACCAACCAAACAAACAATAAAACGAACAGGCCGTCCGCCACGTGGCGGACGGCCTGCCAAACTCCCCTGGCTATCGCTCCAATTAGGGAGTGACGCTGATGCGCTCCTTGATCAAATCAAAGGTTTCCTTGGGCACTACGTTCTTAGCGACCAATTCGCCCTTCACCCGGTACGGGCGATTCGTCACAATGCGGTCCGCCACGTCTTTGGAGAGGCCAAGCACGAGCACCATATCACCGGCGGATGCCTTATTGACGTTCATGGAGGACGCGATGGGCTGAGGGGCCGTCATCGCCGGGGAAGCAGGCACCCCTGCGGGGGCAGGACTCACGGGCGGCGCGGAAAGTGCCGGGGCTCCCGTCACGGAACGCGATTGATCTTTCAACTCTTTTTGATAGCGAGCCACCAGGGATTTGAGCGTCTCGTTATGCCGCTTCACATCCTCATATTCATGACGCAGCCCCCGATTCTGGAACGTGAGCTGCCTCACAGAAGCTTCAAGTTCCTTGGTCCGACCCTCGACACTGCCGCGTTCCTTATCACGGCCATGTTGAATACGCTCAAGCTCGTCGTGGGCGACCTGGGCTTCGTTCCCAAATTTCATATTGAGATCCTTGAGCGTCTTGACTTGCTGTTCCAAGGCATTCTTTTGCGCGCGAGCCAGAGCCAACTCGGACCTGGCAGAATCGGTGTCGACCATTGCCTCTTCATACTTCTTTTGACTGACACAGCCGACCATTGAGACTGCGCCGATCATGACGATCGCCGCCATCCACCATGTTTTCATGCGAACCTCCCCTCCCACTAACAGGATGCTGAAAAAGTCCGCCAGCTTCGTTCTCGCATCGCTCAGACCCTCAACGTACCCCAGAGGGTACGCCTAGGCCCTTCGCTCGCTGCGGCCTTGCTGGACAGCCTTTTTGAGCATCCTTAAGAAGTATTTTTCGTTGCACCCCACGTGCGGACCATTGAAATTCTCGTATACCTCAATAGTTTTTCCGCAGCCTGCTTAGCCTGGTACCTGCCACAGATGTCGGTCACCCCTCCTCACCCAACAAGTCTGTTGGATATGAGTGGGCAGTACGACACCTATACGTACAATGTTGTGTGTATGCCAAGCCTGTCATTTTGTCAACACATTAACAGGTCCTCCGTCCTCACAGATCATCGTGAGACGTTGCGGTAATTCATCGACCTGCTTGACGGACTGCCGGCACTTTGTGAATATGCCCGAGACTCACCATCTAGACACAATCTAGCTCAGAAAGTCATCGCATGAACGAATGGGGTCCTGGTCTCGCCACGATCTTAGGTATCGTGGAGGGACTGACAGAGTTTCTGCCCGTCTCGTCGACCGGCCACTTAATTCTCGTCGGCCACTTCCTGGGATTCGAGGGAGACCTCGCTGCCAGCGCCGAGATTTCGATCCAACTTGGCGCCATCCTGGCCGTCATTGCCTATGAGCGACACAAGCTCGCGTCCATGATCGGACAAGCCGGCAGGGAGCAGCAAGACCTATCCACGATAATCCGAACACGTGGGACGACCCCATGGTCCAAAATCCTGATAGCTTCCTGGGCTACTCACAAGAATCTCTGGTTTCTCCTCGGACTCGGGCTCGCCTTCTTGCCGGCCGCCGCGATCGGATTTCTCACCCATAGCTGGATCAAAAACCATCTCTTCACACCGCAAACTGTGGCGGGCTCCTCCATCGTCGGGGGCCTGATTATTCTCGCAGTCGAAGCCCGCCGTGACCGGGCAAAGATCCACCAACTCGAACAGGTGAGCCTCACATCCGCATTCTGGATCGGCGTAGCTCAATGCGCCTCATTACTTCCCGGCATGTCACGATCCGGCTCCACGATCATCGGAGGGCTCCTCGTAGGACTGGACCGGAAAGTCGCGACGGAGTACTCATTCTTTCTCGCCCTTCCAACCCTCATTGTCGCCACCTGCTATCAAATGTGGAAATCACGAGACGTCTTCCAGCCAGACGACTATCTGGCGCTTGGGATTGGAATGCTCGTGTCCTTCGTCGTTGCTTGGATTGTGATCGCAGCCTTTCTTACGTTTGTGAAACGCCATACCCTCCGACCGTTTGCCTATTACCGCATACTCATGGGCATTGCTGTCTTCTATATCTTCGGCTTCTAGCAGGATGCTGAAAAAGGAAGGAACGGGTAGCCTGGTCGTCCTCCTGCTCGCGGAACGCGCACGCTCGGAAGGTGCTCGTTCGACGCGCGCAATCGAGGATCGACCAGGCCACCCGTTAGAGATAGTGTGAAAAACCGCTGCGGCCTTGCTGAACGGCCTTTTTGAGCATCCTGCCAATGTGTGTCTATTGCTCCAACCGTGCAGACCACAAAGTTTCCCATACACCTGTAGTTTTACTCCCACACTGCCGGCAGAATGACACCGGATCATTGGACAGGTGCTTGGGATTTCAGTTATTCTACGACCGCTTTCGCCCAGTAATCGGTCTTGTGTAAGCCCCATGACTGGGAAAGTAATCAGCCTGATCGTATTGCTTTTTTTTGACGCACGACAAAGGAGGACATCGCACAATGGCTCAGTCTCAATCCGACACAGTACATGTCTTCGATACCTGGGTGAAGGGAACGAAGCGGCTGCTGCACTTCGACGTCATGACGACTGATGAGGCGACGGCACTGACGCTCGCCAAACAGCATCTGGCCAGTATTGGGGAGGGCGACGTGCCGGTGACCGTGAAAGAATGTCAGTTCTGCCACACCGAACCGCTCGTGATGTTTTCCCCTGAACAACAGCGCCAATTCCGAGAGCAAGGCGGGTTCATCATCACTCTCTCGACGTAGCAGGCTAAAGGAAAGTGATGTCGGCTCGCTGGGAATCCTGGGAATCAACTGGGTTGGATGTCCTGAGCAACAGAACACCATCCCGCAGGATGCTCAAAAAGGCCGTCCAGCAAGGCCGCAGGCGAGTCGAAACCGGAGGCGTACCCTCAGGGGTACGTTGAGGATTTCGATGAGCCGAGAACAAAGCTGGCGGGCTTTTTCAGCGTCCTGCTAAGAAGCTGGCGGGGACTCGTGAGGCAGGAGAGACACATCTTTCTTTTCAAAAGCGAAATGGATGATCAGGAATACGACCCCCACGCTGATCGCCGAATCGGCGACATTAAATGCCGGCCAATGGTAAGAGTCCACATAGACATCGAGAAAATCGATCACCTCGCCATACCGTAATCGATCGATCAAGTTTCCAATTGCCCCTCCAAGAATTCCCGCAATACTGAGCTGCCCCATCCAATCCTTCTTCGGCAACCGGAAGAGGATCGTCCCTAGTAGTGCCAGCGCGAACAACGACGTGACCCCGAAGAACACCATGCGAAAGGCATCGCTGCTGCCGGCCAGCAACCCAAAGGCGGCGCCGGGATTGCGGATATAGGTTAGGCTGAAGAAGTTAGGGACGATCGGAATGGATTCATTCAGCCGCATCGACTGCACGATAGACAGTTTCGTCGCCTGGTCGATCGCTATGATCGAGGCGGCGAGCAGCGCCAAAAGCAGATAGCGAACGGGCCCGTGCATCACTGCACCGCCTCTACGCAGCGATCGCACAACGTGGGGTGACTCGCGTCTTTCCCCACCGCATCACGATAGTTCCAACAGCGTTCGCATTTTCCGAAGGAGGACTTTGTCGCCGTAATCACCAGCGGGATTTTCGCCTCACCGTTGGCAATCAGTGTGACCTGCGAGACGATGAAGAGCGTGGTCAGGTCTTTTTGATAGGGCTGCAGAAACTCGTAGGTGTCAGTATCGGCTCGAAGTTCCACCGTCGCCTCCAACGATGACCCAATCGTTTTATCGCGCCGACTTCCCTCCAACACACCCTGCACTTGCGTGCGATAGCCCAACAACCGTTCCCATCGCTGGGCCAGTGCGGCATCCTGCCATTGGGGTTGGACCTCTGGAAATGTGCTCAGATGGACACTGCTCACGCCGAGACGCCCTCCTGGCTGCGCGGCCAAAGTCCGCCAGATCTCTTCGGCCGTAAAGCTCAACACCGGTGCCATCAACTTTGTCATGGCCACGACGATCTCAAAAAGAACCGTCTGCGATCCGCGCCGCAAGGGCGAATCGGCCCGGAACGTGTAGAGACGATCCTTCAGAATATCGAGATAAACGGAACTCAGATCCACCGAGCAGAAGTTATTGAGTGCGTGAAAGATCGTGTGAAATTCAAAATCGTCATAGGATTTCCGAACCCGCGGGATCAGCTCGCTAAGCCGATGTAACGCCCAACGATCCAATTCAGGCAGTTGCTCATAGGGGATGCGGTCCTTCTCCGAATCGAAGTCGTACAGATTGCTCAACAGAAAGCGGCAGGTATTCCGAATCTTTCGATAGGCCTCGATGAGGTGTGTCAGGATTTCAGGGGAAATCCGAAGATCGTCGCGGTAATCCTGCGCCGAGACCCACAGACGCAGGATTTCTGCGCCGGATTGTTTGATCACATCCTGCGGCGCGACGACATTTCCCGCCGATTTAGACATCTTCTTGCCCTGCCCATCGAGGACAAACCCGTGGGTCAAGACAGCCTTGTAGGGCGCACGATGATCCGTCACGACACCGGCCAGCAAAGCGCTGTGGAACCAGCCCCGGTGCTGATCCGACCCTTCGAGATAGAGATCGGCCGGCCACCACTTCCGTGCTTTCAACACCGCCGCGTAACTGACACCCGACTCGAACCAGACGTCGAGGATATCCCGTTCCTTCTCGAATGCCGCCCCGCCACACTTCGGACAGCTCGTGCCCTTGGGCAGCAGATCGTCGGCCGATTGCTCGAACCATACATCGGCCCCTTTAGATTCCATCAACGTCGCAAGGTGCTCAATCACGGTTGGGTCGGTCAACACTGACCGGCACCCCACGCAGGTAAAGCCGGGAATCGGCACGCCCCACACACGCTGACGCGACAAACACCAATCGGGGCGATTCTCGATCATGCCGTTGATCCGGTCGCGGCCGTAGGTTGGAATCCAGCGTACCCTTTCGATCTCAGCCAGCGCCTCTTTCCGAAGATCGTTCGTATCCATTGAGACGAACCACTGTTCGGTGGCGCGGAAGATGACGGGATTCTTACAGCGCCAACAGTGCGGATAGGAGTGGTTCAATGACCCATGACCGAGCAACCGTCCGTTGGCCTGCAGGAACTCCACAATTTTCGGATTGGCCTTCAACACATGCTGACCGGCAAATTCCTTCACGACATCAGTAAAGCGCCCGCCGTTATCGACCGGCGCCAGAATCTCCAACTTTTCCCCCGATGACGCCGTGGCATTGTGTTCAAGGACGAGGATGTAGTCTTCCATGCCGTGACCCGGTGCAATATGGACACAGCCGGTTCCCTGATCGAGCGTCACGAAATCACCGAGCAGAATCGGCGATAGCCCGGTGGTCAGAGGCCGTTGCGTCTCGATCCCTTCGAATCCTTCGCGCCCCTTCTTCACCCCGAACACGCGGACCCCTTCAAGCTTGCAGGCCTTCGTCACGCTCTCAAGAAGCTTCTCCGCCACGATCAGCACCTCGTCGCCAACCTGGACAAACGCATAGTCGATCTCGCCATGGAGACAGACCGCCTGATTGGCCGGAAGGGTCCATGGCGTGGTCGTCCAGATCACGACGGAAACCGACTTGATGCCGAGGGGGAAGGAGATATCGGGGAACGTTTGGCTGAGCACCGTGGGCGACGTGACCAAGGGGAACTTCACATAGATCGAAGGAGAGGTGTGATCTTCATACTCGACTTCCGCCTCGGCAAGGGCGGTCTGGTCCGCCGTGCACCAGAGCACCGGCTTCAGCCCCTTATAGACGCCTCCTCGCTCCACAAATTTCCCGAACTCACGAATGATCGTGGCCTCATAGCCGGGATCCATCGTGAGATAGGGATGCTGCCAATCGCCTAATATGCCAAGTCGCTGAAACTCCTCACGCTGAATTGTATAAAACTTCTCCGCATACTCCCGGCAGAGCTTGCGGATGGCCGGAGTATCGAGCGTCTTTTTCTTGTCACCGAGCTCTTTGAGGACTTGATGTTCGATCGGAAGGCCATGGCAATCCCACCCCGGCACATACGGCACCTGGTAACCTGCCATCGTCTTCGATTTGATAATGATGTCCTTGAGGATCTTATTCAGCGCGTGACCGATATGAATGCGGCCATTGGCGTAAGGCGGCCCGTCGTGCAAGACATACAGCGGCCGGCCTTTCCCCGCCTCCTGAATCTGTTCGTACAACCGTTCCTTCTCCCACGAGGCCAGGAGTTCAGGCTCCCGCTGCGGCAAATTCGCCTTCATCGGGAAATCGGTTTTCGGCAGATTGAGTGTCGCCTTGTAGTCCATAGCCTGACCGCAGCCTTTACGATATGGGGAAATTGACGAGTGAATATACCGGAACGGAGGGGTAAGGACTAGCCCTAACTCACGGCCATCATACGGTCAAGAGCGATCTTCGCCCAATGCTTCTCGTCATCTGGAACGACGATATGGTTCACGACGTGGCCGTCGGCAAGATTTTCCATCGCCCAGCAGAGATGGGCTCCATCGATCCGGAACATCGTCGCGCACTGGCAGACCGTGGAAGAGAGGAAGAAGACTTTTTTATCGGTGAGGTCACGCTTCAACCGATTCACCAAATTCAATTCAGTTCCCACCGCCCAGGCCGTCCCGGCCGGCGCCGCCGTCACTGTGCGGATAATCAATTCCGTGGACCCGGACAGGTCAGCCTTGTTCACGACATCCTCGTGGCATTCAGGATGGACGATCACCTTCCCATCCGGATACTGTTTGCGGAAATTGTCCACGTGCACGGGCTGGAACATCTGGTGCACACTGCAGTGGCCCTTCCAAAGAATGAGCTTCGCGCGCGTGATCGCCTCACGCGTATTACCCCCGTTGGGTTGATAGGGGTCCCACACGATCATCTCTTCCCGCGGCAACCCCATCTTGTTCGCCGTATTGCGGCCCAAGTGCTCGTCCGGGAAAAAAAGGATTTTCTCACGCCTGGCCCAGGACCATTCTATGACCGCCCTCGCGTTGGAGGAGGTGCAGGTAATCCCGCCATGTTCGCCGCAAAAGGCTTTGAGCACTGCGGCAGAGTTCACATAAACCGCCGGCATGACGGTCTCTTCTACTGGAAGAATGCGTCCTAGCGTCTCCCAGCATTGATCGACTTGTTCGATTGCCGCCATGTCCGCCATGGAACAGCCGGCAGCCATGTCCGGGAGGATCACTATTTGCTTAGAACGGCTCAGAATGTCGGCGGTCTCGGCCATGAAATGCACGCCGCAAAAGACGATAAAGGGCCGCTCCGAGCGCTCGGATGCCAGTTTCGAGAGCAGGAGAGAATCCCCGCGAAAGTCTGCATGTTCAATGACTTCATCTCGTTGATAATTATGGCCTAGGATCATGACCCGGTCACCGAGCACACGTTTAGCCTCAACTGTCCGGTGGAATAGCTCCTCCGCAGGCAGTTGCTGATAGTCCGTGATCGGTTTTGGAAGTGTCGAGACGGTCTGCATAAGCTCCTTGGCGAATTCGTGTACGGCATCATTCTACGTTAGGACTCCACGACAATCAATGAATTGGCCGCTACGAGGAAGTCCTATGCAGGCGATGATCCACTCGGTTCAACCTCGGTAGGCCTAATACCCCGTTGACAATGCAAGGAGGCTGACGATACGATTCTCCGTCGAAGCTAGGGGAGCCACACGGCTGAGAGTCCACCCAAACGGACGACCCTCAGAACCTGACCTGGGTAATACCAGCGTAGGGAAGCGAGAACAACCCGAACTGTTGGTCTCTCTGCCGCACCCCCTGCTAGTGGTGCGGTTTTTTTTATTTTTGACAGCTGCGCACAGTTCACGTTTTGGAGAAAGGATCTCCTCATGAGCGACCATACAATCGGCAATGGAGATGCAACTGGTAATGGACACAAGTCTGCCGGATCGGCCTTGACGACCACGCCATTCCCCGCCTCACGCAAAGTATATGTGCAAGGGGCACAGGCCGGCGTGCAGGTTCCGATGAGAGAGATCAGCCTGACCCCCACCAAATCGATGAATGGGGGCACCCCAGTCGCCAATGAACCGATCACAATCTACGATACCTCCGGCCCCTATACCGACCCGGCCGTTACAATCGATGCAAAGGCCGGCTTGGCTCCCTATCGCAGGGCTTGGGTACTCGGCAGGAACGATGTCGATCAACTTACAGATATTTCCTCACAGTATGGCCGCCTGCGCGCAACCGATCCCAAGCTGGACGAGCTTCGCTTCCAGCACATTCGGAAGCCGCTCCGGGCAAAACCAGGCATGAACGTGACCCAGATCCACTACGCCAGACGCGGCATCGTCACCCCTGAAATGGAGTTCATCGCGATTCGGGAGAATCAATCGCGCGAAGTGGCGCGTGAACTCGCCTCGCGGAATGGACATGGCGGCGGAGTCACCCAGCACCAAGGCCAGTCGTGGGGCGCCAGCATCCCCGCTGCGATCACGCCGGAATTTGTCCGCGACGAAGTCGCCCGTGGCCGCGCGATCATCCCGGCCAACATCAACCATCCGGAGAGCGAACCGATGATTATCGGCCGCAACTTCCTGGTAAAGATCAACTCCAACATCGGCAATTCTGCTGTCGCCTCCTCCATCGAAGAAGAAGTGGAGAAGATGATCTGGTCCATTCGATGGGGCGCCGACACCGTGATGGACCTCTCCACCGGCAAGAACATCCACGAAACCCGCGAATGGATCATCCGCAATTCTCCGGTGCCCATCGGTACCGTGCCGATCTATCAGGCGCTCGAAAAAGTCGGAGGCAAGGCCGAAGACCTGACCTGGGAGAT
>JANNXZ010000107.1:0-4169 GCA_031409835.1 Nitrospirota bacterium | reverse complement strand
TATCCCTTCAGAACCGTAAGCGAACGCCGCAGGAACTTCGAGCTGGACATTGTCCACCTGGCACAACAGGCCGACCTCCCGCTGCTCGGCATCTGCGGAGGCATGCAGGCCATGAATGTCGCCTTCGGTGGCAGTCTGATTCAGGATATTGCATCCCAAGTCTCGACCGCGATCCAACATCGGCAACAAAATCGCGCGACGAATCTGAGTCACACCGTCGCTGTCACATCAGGCAGCCTGCTCCGTCGCATCGTACGGTCGATATCAATGAGAGTGAATAGCTCCCACCATCAGTCGGTCAAGGCCGTCGCCCCGTCACTGATCGCCAGTGCCTTGGCACCCGATGGTATCGTGGAGGCAATCGAATCTCCGGCCAACCGCTTCTTTCTTGGCATCCAGTGGCACCCGGAATACCTCTTCGACCGGCACCCCCTCCACCGGAAAATATTCGAAGCCTTTCTACGCGCCGCCCGCGCCACAGATCGTGGCGCGTGAAACGTGAGCGATGCGCGACGAGCGGGAAAGGCGGGAAAGGCGGGACGGGCGAGATGGGCGGGAGCCAACGTGTAACGCGTGAGGTTCGGAGTTCAGGAGGCCTCGAACTTTGACCCTTTGTCTATCTCACTCGTCCCGCCCGTCTCGCATGGCTCTCCCATGGAGACGCCCTGCTATACTTGACCCCATATGGAACAGAAGCTCATTGACCCTACAGCATCCTTCGCCACCCTTGCGACTTAAGGAGGCACGGTGATCAGCCGACTCTTCCGAACCAAGTCCATTGAGCAGATCCTCGCAGACGCAGATCATCCCGATCACCGCTTGAAGAAAACCCTCACGGCCTGGGATCTGACCGCGCTCGGCATTGGCGCGATCATTGGTACAGGCATCTTCGTCCTGATCGGCACTGCCATTGTCGGCGATGCTCACCGGCCCGGGGCAGGGCCTGGAATCATTCTGTCCTTCGTGCTCTCTGGCCTGACCTGCGTTTTCGCGGCACTCTGTTATGCAGAGTTTTCCACCATGATTCCCGCAGCCGGCTCTGCCTATACCTACTCGTATGCCACGCTGGGAGAGTTTCTGGCTTGGATTACCGGCTGGAATTTGATTCTCGAATACGGTGTGGCCTGTGTTGCCGTCGCCATCGGGTGGTCTGGCTATTTTAACAAGCTGCTCGGGCTGGCTGGGATCGAATTGCCGCATTGGGCGACGCATCCACCCGGAGGACCTGACGGGGGTGTGGCAAATTTTCCTGCCGCGATTATCGTGCTGCTCGTCACCATCATCCTCGTCATCGGGATCAAAGAAAGCGCCCGCGCAACCGGCATCATTGTGTGTGTGAAGCTTGCGGTCATCCTCTTCTTCATCGCCGTGGGGACGCCGTCAGTGAATGCCGACAACTGGACGCCCTTCCTGCCGCAGGGATTCGCCGGCGTCGGCGCCGCAGCGGCGATCGTGTTTTTCGCCTACATTGGATTTGACGCGATCTCGACGACCGCCGAGGAGGCCAAGAATCCTCAGCGGGATCTGCCGATCGCAATTATTGCCTCACTCAGTATCTGCACCGTCCTCTATATTGCCGTGGCTGCTGTCCTGACCGGCTTGGTTCCCGCAGCGCAGATTGACATCCATGCGCCGGTGGCCGCAGCGCTGAGTATGGTGGGCTTCAAGTGGGGAGCGGCGATTGTGGCGTTCGGGGCCGTAGCAGGCATTACCAGCGTGCTCGTCGTGATGATGCTGGGGCAAATCCGGGTATTCTTTGCCATGTCGCGCGACCACCTCTTGAGCCCCTGGCTCTCAACCGTGCATCCGCGCTATGGCACACCTCACTATGCCACCATTCTCACCGGCATCGCCGTGGCCACGCTTGCTGCCCTGATTCCCATCGGCGATGCGGCAGACATGACGAACATCGGCACTCTCTTTGCTTTTGTCCTGGTCTGTATCGGTGTCGTGGTCTTGCGCTACACGAAACCCAACCAACATCGCCCATTTCGGCTTCCGTTCATGCCGGTCGTTCCCATTCTTGGCATGCTGGCCTGCCTCGGTTTGATGAGTTTTCTCCCATGGGTGACCTGGATCAGATTCGCCGTCTGGACCGCTATCGGCGTTGTGGTCTATCTGGGATACGGCATGAAACACAGCAAACTAGCCGGCTCTCCTCCTGACGACCGCCTTCTATAACGTTCCTCTAGCAGATTTCTGAAAACTATGTTCTCACGCGAGAACACCGATGGTTCGCACAGATGGCACAATGGAAAAATGCTAGGCAGGATGCTCAAAAAGGCCGTCCAGCAAGGCCGCAGCGAGCGAAGGGGCGAGGCGTACGCTTCGGTACGTTGAGCCTCTGAGCGATGCGAGAACGAAGCTGGCGGACTTTTTCAGCATCCTGCAGGGGATTAGCTCGATTTGTCTGCGGGCTGAGCCGCCAAGACTGGGGCAGGAGTCGGTGCGTTGTCGTTAGGGGTAGCTGGAGAGGCTGAAGGTATGGCTGGCTGGCCCGCTGGTGCTGGTGTAGCAGAGGATGCTGCAGGTTTGGGAGCAGCGGGCGGCTTGGGAGGAGCAGGTTTCTCAGGCTTGATGCCTCCTTCCCACGAGGGACCGGAGTACATATCTGCCGAAAGACCCTTGGCTTTCCATTTTTCTTCGAAATCCGCGGCCGCTTTGTTCGGCGTCTCCCCACTCCCCACGACATTATTCCATGGATAGATCTTCGGGCCGATTTGGCACCCGCCCTCAGTCCGCTTCAAATACAAGGAGATAGGGTTCCCGCGATAGGGTCCAAGATAGATATGCACGGAACCGGCATATTCGAGCAAATGCTCCATCCCTGCCTCCAAAGGGTCGCATGATGCCATAAGATGTGAGAGGAGGCAAGGCACATCCCCATGAATCCCCTTGCTCGCAGAGCCCCCACGATAAAGCGGTGGTCGCTCGATGCGCGCAGTGGGGGATCCATGGGGATGTGCCTTGGGATTGAGGTACGGAGAGAATTCTTGGTCAATGCACAGGTCAGACTGTGCTCATTGGACGCGCACAGTTAGGGCATCCTTGGCCACTCCCCTAAAGATGCGGCACGAAGAATCAGCCCACGACCTCCACGGGGCTGTTGATTGACAGGCTTTTCAACTGTCCCGTAGACTGCTTCCCATGTCATCACAACTGATTACTCCCGCTCGCCCAAATAGCAAGAAAACCACCATCGGCTTTGTCAACCTGGGTTGTTCGAAAAACCAGGTCGATTCTGAAGTCATGTTGGGCACGTTGGTGGCGGACGGGTTTGCCTTGACTGATGATCCGAAGAAGGCCGAAGTGGTCATCATCAATACCTGTGGCTTCATCGAAGAGGCCAAGCAGGAGTCGATCGATACGATCATTGCGCACGGCAAACTCAAAGAAACAGGATCCTGTCGGGTGTTAATTGCCGCCGGCTGTCTGGCACAACGGTATCAAGGAGATCTCCTCAAACAATTGCCGGAACTCGACGGTGTGGTCGGGACCGGTGAGTTCGGCAAGATCGCCGAGATTTGCCGGGATCTGCTGGCGCCGAAAAAACGGCAGCAACGGCTCTGGATCAGCGAGCCGCCCTATCTGTACGACGCAGACGCGCCGCGCCTCCGTCTCGGAAAAGCTCATAGCGCCTACGTGAAAATCGCCGAAGGCTGTAACCGGAATTGCGCCTTCTGCGCGATCCCCCTGATGCGGGGCAAGCAACGAAGCCGCCCGGTGGAATCGATCGTGGCTGAAGCCACTCGACTCGCAGCTGAAGGCGTAAAGGAAATCAACCTCATTTCCCAGGACACGGTGAATTATGGCGTAGACCTTGGTGTACGCCAAGGCCTCGTCACGCTGCTTCGCGAGTTGGTGAAGGTGAAAGACTTGCGCTGGATCAGGCCGTTCTATCTCTATCCGCAACAGGTATCGGACGAGCTGTTAGATCTCTATGCAGGCGAAGAAAAGATTACCAAGTATATCGACATGCCGCTGCAACACATCAACGATCGGATGCTCAAGCGGATGCATCGGCTTGGCGATCGCGCCGCGATCACGTCCCTTGTCGATCGGATCAGAACGCGTATTCCAGGCGTCACCTTTCGCACGGCCTTCATCGTGGGGTTTCCAGGAGAGACGGAGCAGGCGTTCGATGAACTGAGAGGCTACGTGGAAGAGGC
>JANNXZ010000106.1:0-5111 GCA_031409835.1 Nitrospirota bacterium | reverse complement strand
GCGAGTTCAACCCGTCTTGGCGTCGCTGGCCTGCCATGGAGCGGTGCGGGCCGGACGCGCCTTGGCCCTTCCTGAAATTCAACAGCTGATTCACGATTGGGTGCAGGAAGGGTTGATTATGACCTGCCCGCATGGGCGCCGCACGGCGTTTCGCCTTTCGACCGATGAGCTTGCCAAGTTGTTCGGGCGGGTTGGATGGACATGATGGCCATTCCAGCGAGAGCGACATGGCGTCTCTCCGAGACGCAGGTCCGGTTCAAGCCTGTGGTTGTGATAGTTGGACCGACTGCTGTGGGGAAGAGTCGCGTTGCGGTTGAAGTAGCAAAGGCGTTCGAGACCGAGGTGCTCACGGCGGATTCAAGGCAAGTCTACCGTGGTATGGATGTCGGGACGGATAAGCCGGCCCTACCGGAGCGTCAAGCGGTTCCTCATCGACTGATCGATCTCGTCGATCCCGATGAATCTTTTAATGCAGGAGTGTATCGACGCCATGCGGTCGATGAGATCGAGCGCCTCTATCGAGACAGCCGCCTTCCTCTGGTCGTGGGTGGCACAGGGCTGTATGTGCGGACTCTCCTCAAGGGTTTGTGCGACGCACCGATGGCCGATCCAATTATGCGGGCGGCCCTGCGGCAAGAGGCGAAGGACCACGGACACGATCGCCTCTATGCAAGGCTAGTGGATGTCGATCCTGTGGCTGCGGCGCGATTGCACCCGCGCGATGAATCGAAAGTGATTCGCGCGCTGGAGGTGTACCAGCTATCCGGTCGTCGGATGTCGGAGTTCCAGGAAAAGCATGGGTTTGCCGAGCGGCCCTATTCAGCCTTGGTCGTCGGCTTGAACCGAGACCGCGATGTTCTATACCGGCGTATCGAGGAGCGGATCGATTGGCAGTTAGCTCACGGGTTGATAGAAGAGACGCAGCAACTCTTGGCCCAGGGGTGCCAGCGCGACAGCTCGGCCATGAAGGGCTTAGGGTATCGGCAGGTAGCCGAGCATTTGGCCGGTGAGTATGACGCTGCTGAAATGGTTCGGCGGTTCAAACGGGACACGAGACATTTTTCCAAACGACAAATGACGTGGTTCCGAAAGGAGCCGGGGATTCAGTGGTTGACGATCGAGGAGTCGGAGTCGCTCCAGCACACGGCAGCGCGGGTGATTGGACAGGTGGATCGATTTCTCTCCACTCTTAGAGGCGAAGGATGACAGGACCGGGAAAGGCAGTGCGCGCAGACATTGGAATTATCGGCGGCAGCGGGTTGTACGATATCGAAGGGCTTCGGAAGGTCACGGAACGTTCGATCAAGACCCCCTTCGGTGCTCCCTCCGACAAGGTGATGCTGGGCGAATTAGACGGGATTCGTATCGCATTTCTCTCGCGGCATGGGCGAGGCCATCGGATCAATCCCTCTGAAATCAACTATCGCGCGAATATCTATGCGCTGAAGTCGCTGGGTGTTCGGCGGGTGATTTCTGTGAGTGCGGTCGGCAGCATGAAGGAGTCGATCAAGCCAGGCGATGTGGTGTTGCCTGATCAGTTTATCGATTTCACAAAACGGCGGGTGTCAACCTTCTTTGAGGGCGGGATTGTCGCCCATGTGTCGTTCGGCGATCCGGTCTGCGCCTCGCTCGGGACGGCATTGTTGGATGCGGCTCGCACTGTCGGCGCCACTGTGCATCAAGGCGGCGTCTATCTCTGCATCGAAGGCCCCCAGTTTTCGACCAAAGGGGAGTCTCGACTGTATCGTCAGTGGGGTGTGAGTGTGATTGGGATGACGAATCTCCCTGAGGCCAAGCTCGCACGCGAGGCGGAACTCTGTTACGCCACGATGGCCTTGGCGACCGATTATGACTGTTGGCATGAGACGGAAGAGGCTGTCACCGTCGAGGCGATCTTGACCACGCTCCGGCAGAATGTCGTATTGGCCAAGCGGCTGTTGCGGGCGGCGATGCCTGCGGTGGCCGATGTCAAGAGTTGCAACTGTCAGCGCGCATTGCAGGATGCCATTATCACGGCGCCGGATCGCATGCCTGCCTCGCTCCGACGGAAGTTGGCCTTGTTGATGGATCGGGTTGTTCCGGAAAAGAAAGGAATTCGGTAAGCCATGGGAAAGCTGCTCGTCGTGGGATCGGTCGCATTAGATACGGTGAAAACACCCTTCGGGGAGGTGAGCGAGGTTCTTGGAGGTTCGGCCACATTTTTTTCAACCGCGGCCAGTTACTTTACCAGCGTGGATCTCATTGCGGTCGTGGGGGAAGATTTCCCTCCGCAACACCTGGCCTTCCTCAAGAGCCGTGGCATCGACTTGACTGGGTTGGAGCGGAAGCCAGGGGCAACGTTTCGATGGAAAGGGGAGTACACACACCAGCTCAACGAAGCGCATACGCTCGATACGAAACTCAACGTGTTTGAAACCTTTCGGCCAAAGATTCCCGAGTCCTACCGATCCCCGGATCTTTTGTTCTTGGGCAATATCGATCCGGAGCTTCAGTTGGATGTGCTGCAGAAGCTTCCGCGCCCGCCCGTAGTCGCGTGCGATACGATGAACTTTTGGATTAACGGCAAGCGCGACGCATTGTGGCGAGTCTTGGAAAAGGTCGATATTCTCATCATTAACGATGGGGAGGCCCGAGCGCTCGGCGAAGATACGAATCTGGTAAAGGTTGCGCAAAAAATACTCGCGCGTGGGCCCAAGCACCTCATCATCAAGCGCGGGGAATATGGGGTCTTGATGTTCAACGAGAAGCAGGTGTTTGGGGCTCCGGCCTTTCCGCTTGAAGACGTGCGCGATCCAACCGGCGCAGGAGATACGTTCGCAGGCGGTTTCCTGGGCTACTTGACGGCTACTGGCAATCGTTCGGTCGAGGCCTTCAAACAGGCGATTATTTTCGGGAGCGTCATGGCGTCTTTTGCGGTAGAATCCTTTAGTCTTGACCGTTTGCGAATCCTGGACTACAAAGAGATTCAAGAACGGTTTCGAGCATTTAAGCAGTTGACGCATTTCGAGGATATTTCGTGACACAGAACTTCTTTGCCGGTTCGATTGTTCGACCGATAGCGGGTCCATGGCTTGTGTTGGCTCTGTTGATCGGATGGCTGCCAGGCTGTGCCACATCGGAAGGTTCGGCACAGAAGTCAAAAGGGTACTACCAGGAAGGTGTCGCGAGTCTGGAGCACGATCAGCAGAAGGCCTTTGTGTCGTTCCAGAAGGCCGTGAAACTCGACCCGAACAACAAAGAGGCGCGATACGGGCTCGGCCATATTCTGGCGCTGCAGGGTAAATTGCCCCAAGCACAGGAAGAATTTTCGGCTGCGACAAAGCTCGATGAGAATTACTCGGAAGCGTACACCTATCTGGGCCAGATCCTGGAGAAACAGGAACGGTGGACGGAAGCGATCGCGGCATTCCGTCAGGCGCTGACGAATCCCTTGTATGCCACGCCGGACCTGGCCCGATTCCATCTTGGCCGGTCGCTGGCTCACGAGGGCGATTACCAGGGCGCGATGGAAGCGTTTGAGGATGCATTAGTGGTCAATCCGCCCAATGTTCCCCCGGCGCTATTACACTTGGAGTTGGGTCGGGCCTATTACAAGCTGGGGTTCGAACGCCGCTCAAGGGAAACCCTGACCAAGGTGACGACGCTCGATAAGGGCGGTGAGTATGCCGTAGCTGCAAAGGAACTGCTGACACGCCTCAAGCCGTAGAGAGAGACCCATGGAACCGATCGGCGAATTTTTTAAACAGGTGCGAGAGACCAAGGGGCTCACCATCGACGACGTCGCGTCCAAGACGCGAATTCGAACTGATTTCGTGAAGGCGTTGGAAGACGGGAACTTCGCCAAGTTGCCCGATCAAGTATTTGCGCGAGGGTTTGTCCGGTCCTATGCCCGGTCCCTCGGGCTCGATGAAGACGATGCGATCCACCGATTCGCTCAATCGGCAGGAGCCTATTACGACAAGCAAGGCGAGCGGGAACGGTTAAAGGTCAAGCAGGCGGAAGAAGAGCGGAAGCGCAAATCCAATCGAAAGGCCGTTGCGATCGCGATCGGCATCGCGATCCTCACGCTCATCTTCCTCTTAAGCCGGGAACAGTCGTCGCTCCTGGTCCGTCGTTCGAGCTCAGACACTCCACCTTCCGCATCCAAGCGAACCGTTCCACCGATTTCAGAATCTCAGGACGCGCCGCCGAGCCAGCAGACCGAGGTGGTTCCGCCGGTTCCCAAGACCAAACCAAGCGAATCCCCTGCCGTGCCGGCCAAGACGAGTGTGGAAAATAATGCTGAGCCAGTGACCGCCCCAGCATCCACAGCTTCGGTTGTGCCTGGATTGACGGCTCCGGTTCCTTCATCGTTGGGCAGCGACGGGCCGCTGGGAGGAATTTCACTCGAAGGGTCTGGAGCAACGGAGGGGCAGCTGGCGCTCGACCTTGAGGCAACAGAGCTGAGTTGGGTTGTCGTTCAAATCGATGGCGGCAGTCCTCAAGAAGCGTTGCTCCGGCCTGGAGAAAAGGCCAGATGGAAAGGCCAGGACCAGTTTACCGTGACGCTTGGAAATGCCGGGGGCGTCAAGGCTGCACTCAACGGCATTCCTCAAAAGCCGTTCGGCCCAAGTGGCAAAGTTGCCCGCGATATAGTCATCAAGCGCTAGCAGCCTGCAGAACAACCATTTTACACAGCAGAATTTAGATGGCCTGCACGTCAGGGACAAGCCTGGTCTGTCTGGTCTATTCGGTCTATCTCGTCTGTTTGGTTGAATGAAACTAACCAGATAAACCAGACAGATTGGATAGACCAGACAGACCTGCAGAGGTGTGCGATATCAAAGGATGGGGCGCCACCGCAAGGACTGAGGCGCAATGGTGCCACCTTCTTGAGGCTTCCGAGATTTCCGTGGTTATAAATGCTCCTAACTAGTTGGAATATCGTATCTTGCTGTGAGGGCGCTCTGGCACGAGCCTTGATAGTCATTTGGTAGGACTGAACAGAATCAGGTTGTACGGAAGTGAGTATGAGGCAGGGAGTGGGAGTGTGAAGTGGTGAAGGAGTCGCGGAGTGTGGAGACTTTTTGGTCGAACCCTGGATTGCTTGACATGAGTGGAAGGCCATTGTT
>JANNXZ010000105.1:0-4231 GCA_031409835.1 Nitrospirota bacterium | reverse complement strand
CAAAGCCAGACGATTGTCGATCCCGGGGATCAGCCGCTGAGCCCCGATGAAGAAATCGCCGAGATTGAAAAACTCTTGGCGATCGAGCCTGACGATTTCCAGGCCCGCTGCCGTTTAGGCGAGCTGTATTTCAGTAAAGGCCGGATGGATGATGCGCTTGTGGAGGTCAAGAAGTCGATTGAGATGGCGGAGGGGCTCCGCGCAGAGATGAATCGGTCACTCGCAATGTACTATTCGAATTTGGGCACGATCTACGCCACGAAGGCTATGACAGATGAAGCGGAAACCGAGTTCAAGCATGCGCTCGACGTGTTTCCCCACGATGTCCTGGCGCTCTTCAATCTTGGGCGGGTCTATGCCGACAAAAAGAAGTTCATGGAAGCCAAGGGGTATTACGAGCGCCTCGTGGAAATTACACCGGATGATCCCATGACTTGGTACAATCTCGCCGGGGTCTATGTCGAACTCGATAATCCCCAGGTATCGGACTACAATACCATCGACATGGCCATTCAATGCTATGTCCGTACCCTCGAATTAGATCCGAAGCATTTGGAGGGCAGTTTCAAGCTGATGGAGCTGGCGTTGAATCATAAGAAGATGGATCTTGCCATCAAGGTCATGGAAGAGGCCGTCGAGCAGAATCCTGAGGAGCCGCTGGCCTACTATAACTTGATCAGCGTCTACGATAAGGCGAAAATGTTCGAGCAGGCCGAGCAGGCGAGGAAGCGGTTGAAAGATCGGTTTTCCAAACGGGCGAAAGACAGCAGCGCATCCTGATTGCCCCAACCATACGGGAGGAACACACCATGTTTGGGAGTCTTGGTATTACAGAGTTGATCCTGATTCTTGTCATCGTGCTGGTCATCTTCGGCGCGGGCAAATTGCCGCAGTTGGGAGAAGGGATCGGTAAGGCAATCAAGGGTTTCAAGAAGTCTGTGCATGAGGCGGACGCGATTGAAGCCGAAGCCCAAGCAACCCAGCAGAACATGGCCGACGCTCCGCAGCAAGCGATTCCGCAACCCACGGTGCAAGCATCGATTCCCGCGGAACAGACGGCCGCGCCGGTTCATTCAGCTTCACGCGGCTAACCAGCCGGGATAGGGCGACAGGCATATGGAAGTTGAGCTTCAGCTCGCGACCGGATATATCGAGACCTTCGCAGGCAACGGCAAGGCCCGGAGCACCGGCGACGGAAAACGGGCGGTCAAGTCCGGGACCCCACTGCCTCATCATGCCGCGCTCGACAAGGACGAGACCTGGTTTTACTTTGCCGAGTCCGGGTCCGATCGTATCCGGCGGGTCAATCTTCGGGAAGGCACGCTCCATAATTTCGCCGGCATCGGCGAAACCTGCTATAGCGGAGACGAAGGCCTCTGTGGGGAAGCCGGGCTCTATCTGCCGCTCGACGTCGCCTTCGACTCCCACAACGACCTCTACATCTGCGATTCCGGCAGTAACCGCATCAGGAAAGTGGACCGGGAGACCGGCATCATCACCACGATCATCGGCACCGGGCAGCATGGGTTCAATGGAGATGGTCCGGCTCTTGAGACCAACCTCACCTGGCCGGCCGCCATCGCCTTCGATCCCAACGACGTGATGTATATCGCCGATACCCAGGCCCACAAAATTCGTCGCTACGATCCTCTGACTGGCATGGTCACAACTGTTGCTGGGACGTGGACGGCAGAGGATGAGGCCCGTGAACAGCCGCTCGTGGCGCGGAATCTGGTGGTACTCTCTGGCGATGCCATCGGCATCGACTTCAGCGATGACCATGGCTGGCTCATGCCGGTCTGTTCAGACGGACTGGACATGTCGATGTATCTTGACGATGGAAAGCCCGCGCTCGAAGCCCGCATCTACGATGTCGTCGGGCTCACGGTGAGCGGGAAAGGCGATATTATTTTCGTCGACAAGGGTAGTAACCGCGTCCGCAGCATCGATCACCGCAGCGGCATTATCTCGACCGTGGCTGGCGTCTGCCGATACGGGTATGACGGTGACGACAAGCCGGCGATCAGATCCATGCTCCATGCGCCGGAAGCCGTGGTGGTCGATCGCCAGGACAATCTCTACATCTCCGACACGATGAACCATCGCGTGCGTAAGGTAGACGTTGCGACCGGCCTGATCACGACGGTGGCAGGCAACGGTGACAGCGGCTACGACGATAAGAATATGGGTGGATGCGGCGCAGCTCGTTTCGTCGCGAAAGAATCGGCAGGGACGGTGAAACATGGAGACGGACTCCTTGGAGTGGAGGCTGTCGTCAACTCTCCAGTCGGGCTCTCACTGGACTCCCAGGGGTATCTCTATATCTGCGAGCGCGGCGAAAATAAAATTCGCCGTGTAAAACTCTGGTAGCGATTCGCCTGTAGTCAGGCTTGTCTCGCTCTGGCTGTGTGATAGCCTGAGCCCAGCACGATGTGCTCCGGTTACCCGAGGGCTTTGCATAGTGCGTACGATGACGAAGATGTCTTCCCGCCCGGTCTTGCTCCTGTTCCTCTTTATATTGGTTGTGTCCGGCATCTTGGTCGGCTTCGGTGTGCCCCTCGTCAGTTCCGAGGGGATGAATATCCGCGCGCGCCTTGTCGAGGGGCCGTTGCCGACGGATCCCGAGGATGCCGCCTGGGCCAAGGTCTCGCCGATGACACTTCCGTTGAGCGGTCAGGTCATTACCAGGCCGGTCTGGCCGGAGCCGACCGCACGAGCGTTGACGGTGCGATCGGTCCACAACGGCGACGAGATCGCGTTTCTGCTTGAATGGCAGGACAACACCAAGAACGACCGTCTGACGCCCGGAACCTTTCGCGACGGCGTGGCGATTGGCTTGCCCCTGGGAGATGCGCCTTCGTTTTTCTGCATGGGCCAGCTCGATCACTACATCAACATCTGGCATTGGAAAGCCGACTGGCAGAGCGATATCGATCGTCGAGCCGCCAAGCCTTCTGAGAAAGCTCGCGACGGTGTGCGGACGTTCGAAGTCATTCCACGCCGGGCTTCTTCTGTCGAGGATCTTATCGGCGGGGGTTTTAGTACGCTGACGACCAAAGAGAAGCAGGGCCGTGTTCAGGGAAAGGCTGCGTGGAAAGATGGAGTGTGGCATGTCGTCATGCACAGACCCTTGGTGAGTGAAGAGCAAGAGAACGAAGCCAAGCTGATTCCAGGCAGGGTACAAACCGTGTCGTTTGCCGTGTGGAACGGGGAGAATAAAGAGCGGAACGGGCAGAAAGCGGTCGCGCCCTGGTTTCAGCTGGTTATCGACCCAGTCTCAAAACTCTAGCAAGATACTGAAAATGGCCGCCAGCTTCGTTCTCAGTCGCGACCTTCGCTGCGACGTACCCAGAGGGTACGCCTCACTTAGCTCGCTCCCTGCGGCCTCGCTGGACGACCATTTTGAGCATCTTGCGAGATTGCTCTGCTGACGGATGAGAGGCGTGAACGTTGGAGGAGGCTCGGATCAGCTCAGTCAGTGTTCATACAAAGGCCCTTCGGAATGGAAGGGCCTTTGTCTTATGTGTCAGCTTGTGCATGGGAGTTCTGGCTGGTTTCGCGCCGACGCTGGTGAGTGCGGCGGATCGGGAGCCGATGACCGTGGATGAAGCCGGGAGACTGGGAGAAGAATTCGGCGTGATTGTTGGAGATGTAGACGAAGCCGTCAGAAAAGAATTGAATCTTGAACGGGCGCAGGGCGTCGCGGTGTTCGAAGTGATCGGAAGCTCGCGCGCCGACTATGCCGGCATTAAGGTCCGATCCATCATCAAGGAAATCGACAAGACTGAGATCGGAAACATGATCGAGTTTGGGCGAGCGATCAAGCGAGGGATGAAAGCCTGTAACTTTACCGTCGGCACCTATGAGCCGGCCGACCCTGGCGATCCGGTCGGGTGGGGGGTGAATTTCCATTTCGTGGGATGTAAACGGGATTGAGAATGGCACGATTCATCCGGCATACACCGCACATTGCCGCAGGCGTCTTCTTCCTATTCATCGTGGGTATCGTTGGCCTCTATCATGGCCTCGCCATGGCGCAGAAGGCAGAATCTCAGACCGACTGGGTGGCGGAAATCGAAAAGATTTTTATTCGATCGGAGGACTGCAAGCAATGCCACGATCGGCACTATGAAGAGTGGAAAGGCGCGCGCGAACAGACGCCGGACCTCAAGACCTTCGGCCGGGTCGATGCGGCGCTCTTGCATGGTACGTCGTTGGAGTCTCCTGTCTT
>JANNXZ010000104.1:0-7676 GCA_031409835.1 Nitrospirota bacterium | reverse complement strand
ATGTTCTTTGATGCCGTTCACTTCGCCGACCGCCTGGGGTGGAGAGTTACAGGATGATAGCCGGGTATGGGGAGCTGCGCTGGCACGAGGAAATTTTGGGTACGTGAGTCCTGACCTCAAACGATGGCTCTGGTGGATGGAGGGTCAGCTTCGAGCTCGAGATTGTTGCTCAGACGGCATCGCACTCGACTAATCGCTGATTCGTCCCGGGCTTGGCTATGCGCTCACGGACCAATCCACTGTGTGGATAGGGTATGCACGCGCCACGAACTACCTAGACGGGCAGGGGGGGGAGATCGCGGAAGACAGAATGTGGGAGCAATATATGTGGTCAGGGTCGACGCCTTTCGGCGCCTTTACCTTCCGACCACGGCTGGAACAGCGCTGGCAAGCCAACGGTAGTGATATGGGCTCGCGCTTCCGTCAATTTCTCAAATTCTCCTGGCCGATCTCTTTTCTTCCAGCGGGTACAGATTTCGTGGTGTGGGATGAGGTGTTCGTGAATCTGTATGATACGGACTGGGGGCCAAGGATCCAATCGCACCTGGGGTTTGATCAAAACCGCGGCTTTGTCGGGCTCGGCTATCGTTTCAGTCCAGAGATCAAGACGGAAGTCGGTTATATGAACCAATATATTCAGACGCATTCAGCCGCGAACGATCGTCTGAATCACATTCTCTCGGTGTGGCTGTTTTTCGATCTGTATAAGAAATAGATAAGGAACTGATGCAGCAGGTGGGCGTGTGCAGCGTTGTTCCCTTCGACTACGCTCAGGCCAGGCGTAAAGTGTGAAGCGCGGGGCAGGTGAGGTAGGCTGAAGTGTTCGGAACTTCAGCCCAGAGGGAGTCCCGGAAATTCTGACAGTGTGGTAAGTGGTCGCCTTGCTGAATCGACGCCCCAAGGGGCGAACCAAGGAGCGAGGCGATGAAGCGAACGAGACGCCATCATGGGGCGGCCTTCAAAACACAGGTGGCATTCACCGCGGTCAAAGGCGAGAAAACGCTGGCGGAGTTGGCCACACAATTTGGCGTGGCGGCGGTCCAATACACTGACGACGAACTTCTGCATCGAGCAGTCCAAGAAGCGCTGGTCAGCTATGGCAATCCGGACATCTTCAACACGGACCAAGGCTGTCAATTCACCAGCCAAGAATTCACGGGACTCCCGAACGACCATGGCATCCAGATCTGTATGGGCGGCACCGGGTGCTGGCGGGATAACGTGTTTCTCGAACGGCTGTGGCGGAGCGTGCCGTATATTTGCAGGCCTATGACAGCATCAGCGCCGCCCGTCAGGGCGTGGGGCGGCACCTGACATTCTATAACCAGACGAGGCCGCACCGAGCGCTTGACGGCACGGTTCACGGCCGCGTAGTCAGACCACTGCGAGGCGCCACTTAAGAAATGGAACATGCTTGTTCAACCAGCTGGGCCACCTCTTTCTAAGCTGGAATCTGGTGGGGCAATACGACAATGTGTCGAACGAGTTCGGCGTGAACAGCCGGATCCGGTGGGTTGTCCAATCGGGCAGCGACCTCTTTCTGGTGTTCAATCACAACGCCGACACCGAGCAGGGCGGGTATTCCAAAGTCTCGGAACTGAGCACCAAGCTGGGGTGGACCATTCGGTTTTAGCCCGGTCTGTCAGGTCTATCTGGTTTGTTTTGTTTAACCAAAAAACTAAACACACCAGACAAACCGAATAACGGCCTTCTTAGGCAAACGGACCTTTTCAGCATCCTGTTAGAGGACGCGGTAGTACTTCACCGTACTTGTTCCATCGTTCGGGTCGCGCTGGAGCACCACGGTCGCATTCCTGGCCACTTCGTTCAGGCGTACAATCATGCGGGCCAAGAAGAGATCGCTTTTGACGTCATACAGGTTTTGCTGACGGAGTTCCTTTCCAATATCCTCAAAACTACTCACGCGATCCAACTCTTGAATGGTCTTGAAGGGACGCCCCTGGATAATATCACCGGCAATGCCTTGCGTAATACGAGGATCGAGGGCCTGTAGCACAAGGGGATTGGCCGTGTTCACATTCACCCTGCTTTCACCTTCTGTAGGATAGACGGTCACCAGCTTTGAGAGCTTCGCGATGATGTCGGGCGTCATTCCTTTAATTAAGCGTAACTCCAAGAGTGTCTGCAAAGGTGCGTTGGCCGCCCGGTAGGAGGGGCGCAGTGTTTGATAGTAGAGGCTCTCTGAGCCGGCTGGCTCCGGTGTCTCGTCCTGATCTACCCAGTCGACGATTGCATCCACCAGATCGGGGTTGATCTGCACGAGTTCGAAGAGACGCTTGACCCGTGCCACCTTTTTTTTCTTTGCCTCAAGTTCTCCGACAGCAGCCAGGTCGTTCAAGTTCAGCTTGCCTCGTTCATCCTCGATCTGGGCGGTCAGCAGGCCGTCACCGATGGCATAATTCGTGATGGGAAGGGCCCATAAGTCGGTGAGGCCATCGAAGGACTGGCCCGCTTTCTTGTCCTTCAAGAAGTCCTGCTGCAAGATGCCTCGGGCAGCCTGCACTGCCGCGCGCGCGAGCACGGTGGCCTTGAAGTTATCGCGAAAGGCCGCGGCGTCGCGGTACTCCCGCCTCGCCTCGGCGTCGAACTCAAGAATCAGCGCAACCAGAAGAGTGAGAACCAGGAGGGTGAGGAGAAGAGCGATACCGCGTTCATCAGGCCTTCGCATAGGTCACGATTTTGAGCGTGGCGTCGAGATTGACGGGGTTGTCGTATTTTGGTTTCATCTGTAGATGTTGTACCTGGACGTCATACGGCGCTTGTTGGATGGCCATCAGCAGCGCGAGGAGCTGGGGAAGCGTCACCCCGTCGAGCCGAAGATCGACCGCGGTTTCCTGATAGCCCTGCACGACAATGGGGGCCTGCGGCTGCATGCCGGCGATGCGATCGCGAATCTGCGCTGTCGTTGTCGCTTCTTCCATGAATGCCAGCAGTGAGAACTGGGCCGGCGGGATCGGCATGCGCTGTTCGAGCTTGGCGAGGCGCGCCTGCTTGACCACGTATGTCTGCGCTACGAGCGCAAGTTCCTGACTGTCTTTCGCTTTCCGTAGCGCCAGTCGATCGAGTTTGTCGATCGATGCCATGAGTGGATCGATGACCAGAAGAAAAACAAGCGCTGCTGCGACCATGGCTCCGCCGATAGACACGATAATGCGCTCGCGTTGCGAGAAATGCTGCCATCGTTCTTTCAGCATCTGCATCATGGCTGTTGCACCGCATAGGTGAGGCGAAATACGACTTGGTTCTGCACAGCCCCGACGCGGGTATCGCTGATGGACACGTCCTGGAGGGTCTCGTCTGCCGCGAAGGCCTGCTTGATCTTCTCGACCGCATCGAAGGTTGTGGTTTCTCCCTCCAGATGAATGGTGCTCCCGTCGATCGTGAGTTCTCGCACTTTCAATGGTATGCCTGGCGGCACATGCTTCACCAGTTCTGCAAGGCCGGCAAGGACGTTGTAGCGTGTGCCATCGATAATCGAGAGACCTTTCTCCAGCTGGGAGACTCGATAGCGCGCCTGGTCCAGTTCCTCGCCCGGGCTGGCGCCTGGACCAAATGATTGCTCGTATTGCGTTTGGAGTCCGTGCTTGAGGTTCTTAACCGTCGAATCCTTGAGGACGACGCGCACTGAAAGATCCACCAGCGCCAGAACGATCAGGATGAGCCCACCCCATAGAGCCAACCGCCGGTCCTGTTTTGAGACATCTGTGGTGGCCGATGCCGCATCGCTGCCGGCCTTAAAATCAAGAGCGAGATTCGACCCTGCCAGCCTCGATTTCCAGCGGGGGCGGACAATGCCTGGATGGATCGCCAAGCCAAATGCAATGGAAAACGCGCGGGGACAGCTCGAGCCAAATCCTTGCCGTGGACCAACCGGGAGTAACCCCAGTTGATGCGCCATGTGTCCGCTCAGTTCTTTCAGTTTGGAGCCGCCACCCGATACCCAACAATGAGTGAGCCGTTGATGGACGGTGCTTTCGTAGGCGTGGAGGGAGACGCGCAACTCTTTAAGGACGGGTTCGAGCCAGGCATCGATTTCCTGTACGGCCATGGCGCGTTTTCGCCGTTCTGCTTCGGCGAAGCTGCACGCATGGCGAACGGCAAGCGCCAGGGTGAGATGGTTCCCGCCCCACTGCACGGTTCGCAGCAACACGGGACGGCCTTCATGCACCAGGCACAAGGTTGTCTTTGAGGCCCCGACATCGATGATTGCCATGTCGCCTGGAACCTGGGCCCCTTCTTCCTTCAGAAACTGGCTGACGGAAAACAAGGCCATGCCATCAATGGTGATCGCGGAGGGGTTTAAATCAGCGGAGGCCATAAACCGTAAATGTTCAGCGATCTTTGTTTTGGGCGCTGCGGTGACGAGGACATCGGACCCTTTGTTTTTCGTGGCCCCTTCCTTGGATTCTCTCGCCGGCAGTAACAGACTGCCGACGGTGACGTCTTCCAAAGGCATAGGAATCAGGTTTTCCATCTCGAAGGGGACGATCTGCGCCAGCTTGGAGGCATCGCGGAAGGGGAAGGAGAGGGTTCTGACAAACACATCCTGGCAGGGGAGCGCGGTGACGATTTCGCCACCGCCATACAAACCATGCTGCCAGAGAAAACTTCTGAGCATGGCCGTGCGATGTGCAGGCTCCGCGTGTTCTTGGCGGCTATAAGGAATTGGCTGGTGGAAATACTCCACCGATTCACGCCCTGTCAGGCGGCGGCGAAACCGCACGGCCTTAAAGGCTGTTTGTCCAATATCAAGCCCGACACATTCAGCAATCATCGACAACTTCCGACTCCTGGTCTCTCTGGTCTGTCCCGTCTATCTGGTCTCTCTAGTTATCCGACTCTTCCAACCAAATAGACCAAATAGACCTCCTAGCGAAATAGACCTATTAGAACGCCACTCTCGCGGTCATAATCGGTCCCACCAGCTTGAACGTCAAGGGGATCCCAGGCTGGAATGGCGGCAATGAGAGGCTCGCCGCTTTTTGGGCGAACCCAGCGCCTGGAATGACGGTCACTGTGAGATCCAGAAGACTCTGTTGCAGTGGCTGCCGCAACGCGACGCGCCCTTGTGCCGTAAAGGATCCGTCCCCACCGTCTCCCTTCAATTCCGTGATGTCGCATGCGCCATCGCGGCAGGCAATGGCAGCCTGGATGTGGCCTAATACGAGCGAAGAGTTCGTAGAAACGCCGGCAGCAATCCGTTCGACGACGAGATCCTTGATTTCAATCTTCATGGTCCCGTCCCCCTTCAGGGCAGCCTGAGCGCCTTGTGCGTTGTTCCAGCGATGTATGAAGTCCCCTTGGACTGTCCCTCGGCTCACATAGGGCTTGAGGACTGTTGCAAGGTCCAGCTCCTGGAGCTGACCCTTGACGGCAATAGGCCCCTCTAAGGACCACAAGGCTGCCGTCAGAGACCCTGTGGCGCGTCCCACTCCCGTCGGCGCCGCTCCTGGCAGCTGGATGGCGTAATCTACCACTAACTGGCCTAAAATTGCCTGAAATACTCCAATCGCTGCCCGCGCGGCTTCTACGGGGATCGTTCCAATCGTCGGTCCAGTGAGGACGAGATCGTGCCACTCAATGGCTGCCGGAAACCCCACTGACCAATCTGCGGAACGGACTTCCCACCCACTCGTCCGATTGAGTTCGCTCAACAGGCGGTTCTGGAGTGGGCCATAGGGAAAGGTTACGAACAGAAACACGATGAAGCAGGCCAGCGACGCCAATCCCCACCCCAGGGGGCCTTTCAGCTTCAGTGTCGCAGGCCAGGCGAGAGACCAGGCTGTCATGAGGCCCCCACCGATACCCATTGGCGTACGGTCTGGAGTTCCGCTTTCTCTTGGAGCAGCGTCAGCTCAAGCAAGATCGCTTTGGGAGACTCGGTCCCACGGCCAGTCCACTCATCCAGCCAGAGTTTGCTCTTGCCGTCGTAATAGCGCACGTTGAACCCTTTCACCTTGGTGGCCAGCTCGACTTGCTCGACAGATTCGTCTGTCAGACCATACAGATTCCTTCGCACAAAACGAAGGAGTCGATCGCCTTCTCTGGTGTAGACGATACGAACCAGCTCAGTATCTTTGGCCGAGTCCGCTCCTCGAAACTGGCCCATGGTAAGAAAGGCTACTGAATCGGCAGGCCGGCCATCATACTGGCCGTTGATGCCCATCCAAGGACCGATCGGGCGGCCTACGCTGACCGATAGTTCATCGATCATGAGACGCAGCGTGCTGCGAACGATTTGCTCATCGGCCGATTTCGCTCGTGCCGAATCGATCGCGCTGAGGGTGACATAGAGGGACCCAAAGACCAAGCTGGCCATCATGGCGACGAGAGACACGGCCAGCAGGATTTCAATCAGGGTAAACCCACCCTCAGAATCCTGTGGGGCTTGTCGAAAAGGCATAGGTGCTGACTTCGACCATTTCATCCGTTTTTCCTCGGGGCCATAAAATCTGAATCTTGATTTCCCGCACGGTCGGCAACGGTGTAGGCGAGACAATGCGCTTCCACCGATAATTCAACGGGCGGTTCGGGATCTCGGCGGTGGGTTGCACTCCCAGCGGGATCGGAAGAAACTCTCCGCCTGTTTCACCGAGGGGCAGCAGCGTTCCCAATTCCGTCTCGGTCAACTTTTCCTGCGCGAGGATCGTGGCGGTCGTGAGTTCTTTGGCTCTTGCATGAAGGTCGAGGTCCCAATTGCGAAGTCCCAATAAGATCGGCAGCGCCAGCGCGAGAATGCCGAGCGCGATCAATACTTCCAATAACGTGAAACCCCGTTCACTCCCCATAGAGACACACTCTGCGATGACACAGCGTTCCCAGCGGTACGCGATTATTTGACGACCGCCACAGTCTTGAGCAACGGTTTCACACGCTCGAGAATGACAAGAGGCCTGAGAGGCTCAATCCGCTCGTCGCTCATGCGGATCGCTCCTGTAACCGGCTCAATGGCAAGGGCCAGAATATTGTTGCGTCCATCCACCAAGTGCATCGTCATCGGATCGATCCTTCCCGTGGGGTAGAAGGACAGATCCACCCGACCGGACTCTTTTTTCCCCTGACTCAGCAGTATGTCTGAAACACGGATTGCGGCTGGAAGATTCAACGGCGTGCTCCAGGCGGGGTCGGTCGGCGCCTTCTCTTGATTCCCATCCAGGATCATCGGCCAATAGACCCCTCGGTCGATATCGATGTATAGCCGCACCGTCTTTTGGGTCGACATGGCCAAACTCTGGAGAGATCGCACAGTCCCGACCATTCGTCTGGCGACAGAGCCAAGGTTTTCATCCAGCGAAATTCGAGGCAGGATGATCCCTAGTAAACCGACGAGCAAGAACAGCACAATGATGATTTCCAAAATGGTAAATCCAGTTGAGGCCCGTAAGGGGTAAGGGGTGAGGCGTAAGGCGAGGGAAGACAATCGCCGCATCTCCCAGGCCCATAACCCTTTACCCCTTACCCCCTGTATCCCTGGCCTCATCGCCTAGTCCTTATCCAGATTCCAATTGGTGATATCGGCATTGACGCCTTCGCCACCGACTTCGCCATCGGTTCCGAGGGAGACAATATCGTACTCACCTCTCTGACTGGTATTCTGACCGGGACTCAGAGCGGAACTCTGACCGGGACTCAGATACTTGTAGGGGGTGGCCCAG
>JANNXZ010000103.1:0-1832 GCA_031409835.1 Nitrospirota bacterium | reverse complement strand
CAGCGGGCGCCCTGCGCCTTGAGCGTGTCATCGGAGATGGGCTCATACATCTCCTTCCAATCGAGCACGCGCAACTCGACCGGCTTCCGCTTAGGGCCCTCACGGGCGTACTTCATGAAACCTTTGATATCACCCATTTCTATTCCAGTGCTGAGACTAAAGTGCTGAGTGCTGAGCGCTGAGACCGTAACGACAGACCATGTTTCCGGCTTTACCCTTCACTCCTTACCCCTAACCCCTCACGGGCTTGCCCCTTACCCCTAACGCCTCACCCCTTACTTCCCCGCGGCGGCTTTCTTCTTCCGTTCTTCCAAGACGCGCTTATAGTCCACCGGCATCACCTTCTCGAACTTCGGCAGCATCGACTCCCAGCTGTCGAGGATGCGCTTCGCGTTTCGGCTTCCGGTGTGCATGAAGTGCGACGTGATCATCTCATGCAGCGTCTTTTTGTCCTCTGCCGTTTTCACTTTCTCCAACTCCACCATGCCGAAGTTGCAGCGCGATGAGAACTTGTCTGATTCGTTCAATACAAACGCCACACCGCCCGACATGCCGGCTGCAAAGTTTCGTCCTGTCTGACCCAAAACGACGACCACCCCGCCGGTCATGTACTCGCACCCGTGATCGCCGGTCCCTTCGACAACCGCTCTGACACCGCTGTTCCGCACGGCAAACCGCTCGCCCGCCATGCCGTAGCAATAGGCTTCCCCTTGCGTTCCGCCATAGAGCGAGGTATTGCCGATCAGGATCGTCTCTTCCGGCACATAGAGCGCCTGCTTCGGTGGAAATACAATAATCTTCCCGCCGGATAGTCCCTTGCCCAGATAGTCGTTGGATTCGCCTTCGAGAATGAGCGTGATGCCACGGGACAGAAATGCGCCGAACGACTGTCCGGCGGAACCGGAGAACTTGATCGTGATCGTATCCTCCGGCAAACCCTCAAGTCCGTACTGTTTTGCGACGCGGCTGGAAAGCATGGTCCCGACCGTGCGGTTCACATTTCTGATCGGCAAGTCGAGGGTCACCTTGTCTTTTTTCTCCAACGCCGACTTGCACAATTCGATGAGCTTGTGATCGAGGATGCCCGTGAGACCGTGATCCTGCTTCTGCACGCAATAGCGGGGGATCTCCGGCCCAACATCAGGCGCCTTCAATAATGGCGTAAGGTCTAATCCCTTCGCCTTCCAGTGATCGAGGGCCTTGTGTGCTTTCAGCTTATCCACTCGCCCGACCATCTCGTTGACGGTTCGGAAGCCCAGTTGGGCCATGATCTGGCGCAGTTCTTCCGCGACAAAGAAAAAGAAATTCACGATATGTTCCGGTTGCCCGGCAAATTTCTTCCGCAAGGCCGGGTCCTGTGTCGCAATGCCAACGGGGCAGGTATTGAGGTGGCATTTCCGCATCATGATGCAGCCCTCGACGATCAAGGGCGCGGTCGCAAACCCGAACTCCTCGGCGCCCAACAAGGTGGCGATTGCCACATCGCGCCCGGTTTTCATCTGCCCGTCGGTCTCGACCCGGATACGGCCTCGCAGATCGTTCAGCACCAAGGTTTGATGCGTCTCGGCCAGGCCCAATTCCCACGGGACTCCCGCATACTTGATGGAGGAGAGTGGCGAAGCGCCGGTCCCACCTGAGTCGCCGCTGATGAGCACTTTGTCCGCATGAGCTTTGGCCACTCCAGCCGCAATCGTACCGACACCCACTTCCGATACAAGCTTGACCGACACCGCTGCGTCAGGATTGGAGTTTTTCAAATCGAAAATGAGCTGCGCCAGATCTTCGATGGAATAGATGTCATGGTGAGGAGGCGGCGAAATGAGCTGCACGCC
>JANNXZ010000102.1:0-1719 GCA_031409835.1 Nitrospirota bacterium | reverse complement strand
AGACAGACCGAACAGACCAAATAGACCAGACAAACAAAATAAACCAGAGTCCTCTGAGTTTCTGCCCCGAATCTCCCCAATGATCCTCATCGATCTGTCCAAGAGTTTAGACAGCAGAACCCGTTGAAATCTTGCCATCTTCTTTCTTGTCACGCGCGGCACTGTCTAACTGCGTAGAAATTCTCCTCACTACATTGCGGTCGGCGCAATCTGCGTTTTTTTCGCTAAGCCACGGATCTCACAGACGAAGTGCTCTTTCCTTCAGCATGCGGACGCTCCGGCATGTCCATTGCTGTAGAGCAACATTGCTGGTGAAGGTCTGGGTAATTAGGACCGGCCTCCGAATGACCCGCTCCTCCGCAAGGAGGAAACCTTCACCGGCTCTTAACAAAGGCCAATAAAAAGCAAAGAAGTCCTCAGCTGTCAGCCATTGGCTAGATCAAGAAGATTGAATTACCGGCTGAGAGTTGACGGCTGATCGAGTGATCTAGATCAACCACCTGCCGATGGCGGCGGGTACAGCAAGAAGAAGGAGGCCGAGGGATGAAAAGGGTATTGGGTTCGCGCAGCTGCCGCGCCTATCGCATGGCAGCAAGTCTGCCGGCAGCGCTGTTCGTGAGCAGCCTGCTGACAGTTCCGATGGGGCTGGCTGCAGACCAGCCCACCCACCATGGCGACATGGGGAAGGCATCGACGGAGAAGGTGATTTATCGCGAAGGCGGAGCAATCCTGCACGACCGCATGATGGAGGAGGTGAAGCGCCAACAGGAAGCCATCGGGAAGAAAGGTGGGTATAGCACCGGCGCGAACAGTCACATGCTGCAGCAGGGCGTTCTGCTGGTGGCGGAGGATCCAGCCAAAATCTCCGTCAGTAGCGGGCAGCGTTGCCCGGCGAGCGCTCCAGTGAAGGACTATCACGTTTCGGCGATCAACGTCGAAATCACACTGAGCCGGTTTCTCGACTATTTTCCCGGTTACATGTATGTGCTGAAGGAGAACGTCGAAAAGGTCCGCGGCGAAGAAGTTGCGAACAGGGACGCGCGGGAGAAGGAAAACGATCCCGGCGCCGTGTCGAACGGGTTGCAGGGCGATGCGATCCAGCCCCTCGTGATTCGGGCCAACCAGGGCGATTGCCTCAAGCTCACCTTGCACAACGAGATCACAGAGGAGCCGACGAGCTTGGTGATCAACGGTTCCTCCATGGTGGTGGCCGCGACCGGCAAGCCGGCGACTCCCTCGAATCCAGAAGGCACGGTCGTCACTGGCGGGCAGCAGAGTTTTGAGTGGTATATCAAGCCGGATACTCAGGAGGGGGCGCGATTTTTCCGGTCGCATGCGTCGCGCGAGCAGTTCAACCAGGGCTTGATCGGCATGCTCGTCGTGGAGCCGCGTGGCTCACGCTATCTCAGCCCCTTCGACGGCACGCCGATGGCGAGCGGCTGGGAGGCCATGATCGAAGATCCGAAGGGCGCGGACTTTCGAGAATTCGCGATTTTCTATCATGAGGCCGGCGACGAAGCGTTTCGTCTCTTGAATAAGAAGGGCGAAATGCTGCCCCAGCGCGATCCGCATACCGATTCCTATCGGCCGGGCGCACGGCTGCTGAGATAGCGTGAGCCACGCGGCTCCACGACGAGCATGCCGATCAAGCCCTGGTTGAACTGCTCGCGCGACGCATGCGACCGGAAAAATCGCGCCCCCTCCTGAGTATCCGGCTTG
>JANNXZ010000101.1:0-3838 GCA_031409835.1 Nitrospirota bacterium | reverse complement strand
CGTCCTCAGGTGGATAGGCTGAAGGAGTTCAGGGGTTAAGTATGCGCGATCACACACAGCTTCGGGCATTTGAGCTGGCTGATGAAGTAGTCATGTTGGTGTATCGGACAACCGCAGGGTTTCCAAAGGAAGAGATGTTTGGACTGACTTCTCAAATACGACGGGCAGCAGTATCAGTTCCTTCTAACATTGTGGAAGGTTGCGCTCGTGACCGTGAGACAGAGTATCTCAGATTTCTCAATATAGCCTTTGGGTCGTTGAGGGAACTACACTATCAAATAAATTTGTCGAAGCGCCTGGGCTTCTTGCCCAGCGAGAATTCATCTCTGCTTGAACCAAAGATCGTAGAAACCGAGAAGGTATTGAATGGCTTGATTCGTGCTTTGCGAGATAATTCTTAGCCTTCAGCCTTCAGCCTGAGCCCCTGACCCCAATGGAAGACTATCGCCACATCTTGTTGATCAAGCCGAGCTCCCTGGGCGACATCGTCCATGCGATGCCGGTCTGTGCGGCAATTCGCCGGGCCTATCCCAAGGCTCGACTCACCTGGCTGGTCAAGCGCCAATGGGCTGGTCTCGTCGAGCGCATCGACGGGGTAGATCGGGTGTGGCCGGTGAAACCGACCATCATGGGGTGGCTCTCTCAGGTGCCCGCTCTTCGTACGGAGCGCTTCGATCTTGTCGTGGACCTTCAAGGTCTCTTTCGGAGCGCCGCCATCGGGTGGCTCGGCGGATCTCCTCTGCTTGTGGGGTTTGCCAATGGGCGAGAGGGGAGTCCCTGGTTCTATTCGAGGCGCGTGCCGGTTCCACAATCGGAGATGCACGCGGTCGATCGCTATCTGCTTGTGGCCAAGGCAGTGGGGGCAGTGGAGTCAGGCGCGCCGGAGTTCCGTTTCCGCATCTCGCAAACCGATTATGATGAGGTCGATCGCCTGTTGAGCCGATCCGGTGTGACGCCTGGAACGAGGTGGGTGGCGATGAATGTTTCTGCCCGGTGGCCGACCAAGCGGTGGTCGGCTGCGTCGTTTGCCGAAGTCGCAGATCGGCTGCAACAAGAAGACTGTGGTGCGGTGGTCATAATCGGCGGTCCTGACGAACGAACGGATGTTGCCGCAGTGATCGGGAGGATGAAGACTCCTGCTCTCGATCTGGCCGGAGCCACGACAGTGGGGTTGCTCCCGGCACTCCTGAGCAGGGCGTCGCTGCTGATTACGAACGATTCAGGTCCGATGCATATCGCGGCGGCGGTTGGTACACCGGTCGTGGCCCTGTTCGGGCCGACGAGTGCAGCGCGAACCGGCCCCTATGGGGTGGGCCATGATGTTTTGACGGGGAAGGTGCCCTGCAGTCCCTGTTTTAGTCGGACCTGCCACAATAGTCTGCCGTTGGAGTGTTTGAAAATGGTGTCGCCTGAACAAGTGTTGTCGGCAGCTCGAGTGCAGCGTTCCCTCAAGATGGTTCCCCGATGAATGTCCTCTTAGTCCGCCCTGACGGGATCGGCGATGAAATCTTGTGTCTGCCGGTTGCTTCCGCACTGCGCCGGCTCCTGCCGGAGGCGCGGATTACTTTTCTCTCCAGCGAGTATGCCGCTCCGCTCTTAGCGCATCATCCGGATCTCGACGAAGTCTGGACTGTCACGGGGCGAGAGTCCCCGCGCGAATTGGTGTCGTTGTTTCGTCGGGCTGTCGATGCCGTGGTGTTCCTCAAGCCGTTCAAACATTTGATGTGGGCGGCATTTCTGGCGCGAGTTCCGATTCGAGTGGCGACAGGCTACCGCTGGTATAGCGTGTTGGCGAATCGTCGGATCTATGAACACAGGAAAGATTTCTCCAAACATGAAACCGCGTACAACGTCGGTATGTTGGCGGGGCTTGGATTGGAACCTGGCATCGTATCTCCTCCCAGCCTCGTGCTGACCGATGCAGAGCGCGCGTGGGGGCAAGAGCGGTTGCGCGGTATGCCCACCCCTAGGGTGGTGCTCCATCCAGGCGGGTTTGCGGCCCGGCGCTGGCGCGTCGAACACTATCATTCGCTCGTGCATGCGTTGCATGGAAAGGGAGTAGGAGTGGTGCTGACCGGAAGTCAGGCGGAAGCCGACATGTTCAACGAGCATGTGAACAGTGCCGCGCCGTTTCCTTCCTCGGTGTTAAATCTCATGGGGCAGTTGTCGCTGCGCGAGCTGATGGCCGTGATTGCAGCGAGTCACGCGGTGGTCTCCGGAGCCACAGGCCCGGCCCACATCGCCGCAGCGTGCGCGGTGCCGAATGTCAGTCTGTTCGATCCGCGGCGCAACAATCTTCCGACGCGTTGGCAGCCGATCGGCAAGGGAGTCGTCTTGCGTCCCGATGTGCCGACTTGCGAAAAATGTATTTATGAGGCCTGCCCCTATTGGGACTGTCTCGACCGGCTGACCGTCGAGACAGTTGCGCAGCAGGTGATGGTAGTCACGAAACAGCCTGTGCCACTCAAGGTCGTGCATGTCTAAATTGTCGGTTTATGTCATCGCCTACAACGACGAGCCCAATATGCGGGCCTGCCTTGAGTCTGTGGCAGGCTGGGGCGATGAGTTGATCGTCGTGGATTCCCACAGTACGGATCGGACGGCCGCCATCGCCCGCGAGTTTACTGAGAAGGTCTACCAGGTAGATTTTCACGGGTTTGGGAAGTTGCGCAACGAGGCGGTTGCGCTCACGACCCATGAGTGGGTCTTCAGTCTGGATAGTGATGAGAGGATGACGCCAGAGTTGCAGGAAGAGATTCGACGGCTGCTCGACCGCGGACCAGAGGCGGATGCCTACTTTGTACCTCGGAAGAATTATTTTTTAGGCCGGTGGATCAAACATTGCGGCTGGTATCCCGATTATCGGCAACCGCAGTTGTTCCGAAAGGAACGGTTTCGGTATCGCGAGGAATTAGTCCATGAGAGTTTCGATTGCGATGGGCCGGTCGGGCTTCTCAAGAGTCCCGCACTGCAGTATCCCTTTCGGGACATCGATCACTACGTCGCGAAGCAGGATCGTTACTCGGATTTGATGGCCCGTCGTATGGCGGAGCAAGGCCGGCAGTTCTCCTCTCACCAACTGATCAGCCATCCGCTCGGGGCATTCTTCAAGATGTATGTGCAGCGGGCCGGCTTTCTCGACGGTATGCAGGGCTTGATTCTTTCGGGTCTCTATGCGTATTACACCTTCATCAAGTACGCGAAATTCTGGGAGATCTCGAAAGGGAATTGACTCATTGAACCATTGCGAGATCGGGTGACTCTCCTCCGCTGTATACCCCGTAGTTTCCGGCCTTCGTAGCCGACGTGGCTACATCGTGGGAGCAGGCTGTTGCGGGGAGTTGTATCAGGAAGTTCTTCACGCGGGTTTCGGGGGTAGATGTGCTGGAAAGGTTAGACGATGAAGCGATTGCCATGGTGGCGAAGGCCGTACTTAGCCAAGCGCTTGCTGGAAATCGGCCCGGGGCATAATCCATTCGCCGGGGTCACGCATCTGTTGGAACGATATGTGTCTGACGGGCATGAGCGAGGCGGACATGCCTTGTTGGTTCCGACGTCTGCACGGTTGATCGTCGGCGAAGCGACGGTTTTGCCCTTTGCCAAGAGGGCATTCGATTTTGTCTATGCCTCGCATGTACTCGAGCACGTGGAAGATCCCGTTCAGGCCTGCCGGGAAATCATGCGTGTGGGGGCGGCTGGGTATATCGAAACTCCATCGCCATTTCTTGAGCAGGGGCTGGCCATCGGAGACGAGTCGTCTCCGGAACATTGGTTTCATCGGTGGTTCGTGTTCTCGCCGGGCGGCAACCAACTGGTGTTCGAGCCCAAGTCGGTGGAG
>JANNXZ010000100.1:0-4530 GCA_031409835.1 Nitrospirota bacterium | reverse complement strand
GTGGACCAGACAGATGGGTTTGTGTACATCGTCGACATGGGTAATCACCGGATTCAGAAGTTCGACACCAGCACCAATGTGCTCCCGCAGTTGCTGGCCAAGTGGGGTGGCAGTGCCGAGCCGGGTCACGCCAGCAGTCCGCTCGCGCAGGAGGCGGGTCAGTTACGGTCTCCCTGGGGCATTACGGTGGATGGGGCCGGCGATGTGTATGTGTCGGACACCGGCAATCACCGTGTGGAGAAGTTCGATAAAGAGGGCAATTTCATCACCCAGTGGGGCGGGTTTGGGAATGGAAAAGGGCAATTCAATTTTCCCTACGGCATCGCAGTCGATGCGAAAGGCAGTGTGTTCGTTGTCGATAGCGGGAACACCAGGGTTGAACAGTTCATGCCGTCAGACGAGGGGAGCGAGCGGCTCCAGGAAGTGGCCGAGGGCGTGGCGGAGATCGAGAACCCGCAAAGCACGTCACGGGCATAGGCAGCTACGAGGATCTAGTAGGGGAATATATGCTCGATAAAGAACCACGTTTGGGACTGACCTACGACGACGTCGTGTTGGTTCCGGCCAAGTCTCAAATCTTGCCGAGTGAAGTCGATATGCGTACGAGACTCACTCGCCACATCAAGATCAACATTCCCATCATCAGTTCGGCCATGGATACCGTCACGGAGTCCCGTCTAGCCATCGCCATTGCCCGCGAAGGCGGCATCGGGATTATTCACCGCGTGTTGTCGCCGGTAGATCAAGCGACAGAAGTGGACCGAGTGAAGAAGTCCGAAAGCGGCATGATCCTCGATCCGATCACGATCTCGCCTGATCAAACGATTCGTGATGCCCATGCCTTGATGGCGAAATACCGGATCTCCGGGATTCCTGTGACGAAAGACAAGAAGTTGGTCGGTATTCTCACGAATCGCGATCTGCGGTTCGAAACCAGGATGGATTTGAAGGTCTCGCAGATCATGAAGCGGGACAAGCTGATCACGGCGCCAGAAGGGACCAGTTTGGAAAAAGCTCGCGAGGTGTTACACGAGCATCGGATCGAGAAGCTGCCGGTCGTCAACAAGCATTTCGAGCTCAAGGGGCTGATCACCATTAAGGACATCGAAAAGCGCATCATGTATCCCAATGCCTGCAAGGATGGACATGGCCGGCTCTGTGTGGGGGCGGCTGTTGGGGTGGGGCCGGAGACGGAAGATCGGGTGGCGCAGCTCAAGAAGGCCGGGGTGGACCTTATTGTGGTCGATACGGCGCATGGGCATTCGCAAGCGGTGCTGGATACGGTCAAGATGATCAAGAAACGTTATCCGGAACTCGAACTGATAGCCGGGAACATTGGTACGGCTGAGGCGGCAAAGGATTTGTTGAAGGCCGGTGTCGATGCCGTGAAGGTGGGGGTGGGGCCTGGTTCGATTTGCACAACCCGCATCGTATCGGGAGCCGGAATGCCGCAACTGACGGCGATTGCCGATTGCGCAAAAGTCCTCGCGGGCAGCGGAGTCCCGATCATTGCAGACGGCGGGATCAAGTATTCTGGCGATATCACGAAGGCGTTGGCGGCGGGCGCTTCCTCGGTCATGCTAGGAGGACTTTTGGCAGGTACGGAAGAATCGCCAGGGGAAACTGAACTGTACCAAGCCAGGACCTATAAGGTGTATCGCGGCATGGGCTCGATTGGCGCGATGGAGCGAGGCGGCGGAGATCGGTACGGGCAAGGGGGGCGTCCGGTGCAGAAGCTGGTCCCTGAGGGCATCGAAGGGCGCGTGCCCTATAAAGGGAAGCTCTCAGCCGTTATCTATCAATTGATCGGCGGCGTGAAGTCCGGTATGGGCTATTGCGGATGCAGGACGATCTCGGACTTACAGCAGAAGGCTACATTTATCCGGCAGACGGTCGCCGGTCTCCGAGAAAGTCACGTACACGATGTGATCATCACGAAGGAAGCGCCGAATTACCGGATGGATTGGGAGTAGTTTCCCGTACCCCTTACGCCTCACCCCTGACCCCTAACCGCATCAAGATGGAACTCTGGCACAATAGAATTCTGGTCCTCGACTTTGGGTCGCAATACACGCAACTGATTGCACGTCGTATTCGCGAAGCCCACGTCTACTCGCAAATTCTGCCCTGTACTGTTCCCTTGGCGACCATTCTCGCCTATCGTCCGCAAGGCATCGTATTGTCGGGCGGCCCTTCCAGCGTGTATGAGAAGAAGGCGCCGGCGGTGCCCAAGGAACTCTTCGATCTAGGCATTCCCATCCTCGGTATTTGTTATGGGATGCAGCTCGTGACCCATCTTTCTGGCGGAGAAGTGGCGAAGTCCAAGCATCGGGAGTACGGTCGGGCCGATCTCACGATCGACGACAAGAGCACTCTCTTCAAGGGCATTGGCGAAGGCGGATCGACTGTCGTCTGGATGTCGCATGGAGACCGTATCGAGCGGATGCCGCCGGGTTTCCGATCCATCGCGCATACAGCCAATTCGCCGGTTGCGGCCATGAAGCGCGATGATCTCAAGCGCCGGATCTATTGTCTTCAGTTTCATCCGGAGGTAGCCCATACGGCGGAGGGAACCCAGATCCTTCGGAATTTCGTCTACGACATCTGTGGGTGCAAGCCGACTTGGACGATGCAGTCGTATGTGGATACAGCGGTGCAGCAGATTCGCGAGCAAGTCGGCAAGGAGCGAGTGATTTGCGCCTTGAGCGGCGGGGTGGATTCGTCCGTGGCGGCGGCCCTCACCCATCGGGCCATCGGCGACCAGTTGACCTGTATCTTCGTCGACAATGGGCTCCTTCGGGCGGGAGAAAAAGAGCAAGTCAAACAGACGTTTGCCCAACAGCTCCATCTGAATGTGCGAATCCTCGATGCGTCCGAGTCGTTCCTTGCCAAGCTCAAAGGGGTGATTGATCCTGAGCGTAAACGGAAAATTATTGGAAAACAGTTTATCAAACAATTCGAGGCCGAGGCCAAGAAGAAATCCGGCGCCGCGAAATTTCTAGTCCAGGGCACACTCTATCCCGATGTGATAGAGAGTGTGAGCTTTAAGGGCCCGTCGGCGACAATCAAGACACATCACAATGTGGGCGGGTTGCCGGCTCGGATGAAGTTGAAATTGATCGAGCCCTTGCGCGAGCTATTTAAGGATGAAGTCCGTGTGCTGGGTAAGGAATTGGGTCTGCCGGATGAGATCGTCTGGCGTCAGCCCTTCCCTGGGCCTGGCCTTGCGATTCGGGTGCTGGGAGCTGTCAACAAGGAGCGGCTGGCCATCCTGCGAGGGGCCGAGGCCATTCTCGATCAGGAGATTCGCGCTGCTGGGTTGTATCGAGAAATTTGGCAATCGCTTGCGGTGCTGTTGCCGATCAGGACCGTGGGTGTCATGGGCGATCAGCGAACCTATGAACATGTCATTGCGCTTCGTGCGGTCACAAGCTTGGACGGCATGACGGCCGATTGGGCCAAGATTCCAAATGACGTGTTAGGCAAGCTGTCGAACCGGATCATTAATGAAGTCAAAGGCGTGAACCGTGTGGTGTACGACATCAGTTCGAAACCGCCGGCCACTATAGAATGGGAGTAAAACAGTGACGAGTGATGAGTGATCAGTGACGAGTCGGATACCAGTCCGATGGTTTGCTCATCACACATCACACATCACTGATCACTGACTATGGAAGTTAGATTGCAGAAAATCATCGCTGGAACGGGATTGGCTTCGCGTCGAAAAGCCGAGGAATGGATCGCGGCTGGGCGTGTGACGGTGAACGGCAAGGTGGTGACGGAACTCGGGACCAAGGTCGATCCGGACCACGCCCACATCAAGGTGGACGGCAAGCATATCAGTTCCACCCAGCCCTACGTCTATCTACTGCTGAATAAGCCGAAGAACGTGATGTCGACGTTGAACGATCCTGGTGGCAGGCCGACGGTGAAGGACTTTCTCCGTGGAATCTCGGTGCGGGTGTTTCCCGTCGGTCGATTGGACTTCGACAGCGAAGGGTTGATGCTCCTGACCAATCATGGCGACTTGGCTCAGACCCTGCTCCATCCCCGCTACCATGTGCCGAAGACCTATCTCATCAAGGTCAAGCAGGTAGTGACGGATGACCATATCCGGCAGTTAGAACAGGGTGTGCAGCTAGAAGACGGCATGACGAGTCCGGCTATCGTGAAGAAGGTGAAGAAGGCCAAGCTGAACTCCTGGCTCGAAATTACGATTCGCGAAGGGCGCCAGCATCAAGTGAAGCGCATGATGGAGGCGGTGGGGCACCCGGTTTTGAAGTTGACCAGAATTAAGATGGGGCCTTTGTTGTTGGGTGACCTAGAGCCCGGTGAGTTCAGATATTTGACCGATCGTGAAGCGAATGCGTTGCGCGAGCTTGCAGAACAGAAGATGGCCTCAGCAGAGGATTCAGCAAAGCAGGCTCCACGGCCAAAGCCAAAGAGGCCGGTCAGCCGGGTCGGATGGGCTCGTTCCAAGAAAGCGAAGGTGGTATGAAGGTCAGAACTCATCGGTGTGGGGAACTCACG
>JANNXZ010000099.1:0-5863 GCA_031409835.1 Nitrospirota bacterium | reverse complement strand
TTGGTGCCGAAGGCGGGATTTGAACCCGCACACCCTTGCGGGCGCTAGACCCTGAATCTAGTGCGTCTGCCAGTTTCGCCACTTCGGCACATCGAGGTGGAAGCGGATTATCCTGAATTCGCGAGGTCCCCGTCAAGCAAGCGGTTTCAATCATCGCAGCTCCGACTCGCGCGAGACCCACAGTCCGGCCGATGCGATGTCGCGCCGGTCGCCGCTGATCACGATCCTCTCGTGGGCGAGCCCGGCGGCGCCGAGCAATGGGGCGGCCGCGATCCAGGGCGCTTCATCGGCCATCAAGACATCGAACCGAACGCGACTGAACAGGGGATCGTGCAGCACTCGCGATGCCGTGGTGACCACGAGCCGCCGATTCTGAATGAAGGCCTGGCGGTTCGTGTCTTCTTCCGCCGCGAGTAGTTCCCGGATCTTTTTCGTCCCACCCAGCCGGACGATTTCCTCCTGGAGTTCGTCAAACTCCGGACGCATGTCTTTCGGAACAGCGGCTTCCGGCACTAGTTCATCGACGCGCACCTTGGCGACATCGAGTTCCCCTTTCAATTCGGCGCACTGACTTTCATACAGCTCGAGATATTGATGCAGCGACTCGACATTTTTTCCGACAACCTGCAGGCTGAGCCGCTTGAGGAGTGGAAGATTTTCATACTCGGCCAGCGTGGCATTCACGTCTGCGATCTTGGCCTGGAGGTCGCTGTGCTGCGTCAGCAATCGCCATTCCAGTAGACGCACTTCATCGAGGTCCTTTTGCTTCTGCTTCTTATGAGCCAGTACGGGGGTCAGTTCGCGAAATCGATCGTACTTGCGCCGGAGCGCGGCCTTATCTGCGCGAGACTTGGCATAGAATTGGTGCATCTGCGCTTCGAACCCCAGCTCCTGAATCCCAATGCCCTCGATCTGTTGGGCCAATGCCATTTCATAGCGGCTCACCCACGTTTTATATGTCAGTCCTACGGCTTTCATGGCTCGCGCAATGGTTCCGACGAGTGCATCCGCCGCATGGTGATCAGGACAGACTGCCAGGATGCGTTTATTCGCGCGAATCAGCTCGATCGCCAGTACAGCCAATCGCTGCCGTCGCACCGAAAGCTCGTCCGCCCAAATGGTCGTTAGGATCGACGACCCGGCGTCTGACCCTGAACGTTCTCCCTCTCCCGTCGGCGCTTCGAGGAGGGGAGCCAAGCGGTCTGTTGGACCGAGTCGATAAGCATCGGGCTGCGCGAGCATATTACGCAGTCGCTTGGCCGACGTGGCCAGGAGCCCGGCCCGATCGGGAACTACCGTTGCGTCGGCGTAGGACTGTCCGATGGCATCGAATGTCTGCACGAGGGCCACGTTGTTTTGGCCGCCAAGCACGACTCCTTCGGTTGGCTCCATGTTGTCTGAAGGGATAATCGAGAGCGGGGTGTCATGTTCGATGGACGAGCCCTCCGGGAGCGTCATCTCATACAGATGTAGCGTGCCGATCGTGTGCACAAGCCGGCCTGCCACTTGAGTAATTGGCTGGTCGAGTGCTGTATCGCTCACCCGTATTTGTTCGGCTTCAAGGCGGAGCGCCCATGTTTCGAGAAGTTCTCGCGCGGTCATAAGATTTTTTGGTGATAGTCCTCGTATAGCGGTCGCCATCATACGGTCGGCCTATTACACCTGTCCAGCTTGCCACTAGCCCGACCCAGGGTTGACATTCCGCACATTGCGAATTGACTTTTCACCGCCCTCCCAGTATCCTCTTTCCCTTTCCAACAGAAGGAGTTAGGGGTATGAAGGTTATTCTACAAGAGACGATGGAGGGGGTCGGACATCTCGGGGATCTACTCGATGTGAAAGCTGGGTACGCGCGGAATTTTCTGCTCCCACGCAAAAAAGCTGTGCTGGCCGACAGTCGCAGCATCAAGGCCTTTGAGCATATCAAGCGCGTAGCCGGCGAACGGGCGAAAAAAGAAAAGCTGGAGATCGAAACCCACGCCAAGAGCATCTCAGCTGTGTCGCTTACCATTCAGGCCCAGGTCGGCAAGGACGACAAAATGTTCGGGTCTGTCACGACCAAGGATATTGCAGAAAAATTGCTGGAACAGGGGTTTACGGTAGATCGGCGCAAGATCCAGCTAGACAATCCGATCAAGGAGCTTGGCACCATCACCGTGCCGATTAAGCTTCCACGGGATGTGACTGCCACTGTGGTCATCCATGTCGTGAAGAAACAGGAAGCCGAAACGGCCCCCGCCGAAGCCTAACGAGGGAACGAACTGTCATGAGCAATGCGGTCGGTTCTTTAGACGCACTCAAAGCCACAGACCCGGATGTCTATGCCGCGATTATTGCTGAGGAAGAGCGGCAGCGTGACAGACTACTCCTGATCGCTTCGGAGAACTTCGCCAGTCCCGCGGTCCTGGCTGCTCAGGGCTCCATCATGACCAATAAGTACGCCGAGGGGTATCCGGGAAAGAGGTACTACGGCGGCTGTCAGCATGTGGACACGGTCGAAAATCTTGCCATTGAGCGCTGCAAGCAGATTTTCGGCGCTGAGCATGTGAATGTGCAGCCGCACTCAGGATCGCAAGCCAATATGGCGGCCTACCTGTCTGTGCTGAAACCCGGCGATACCATCCTGGGCATGGACCTCTCCCAAGGGGGGCACCTCACCCACGGCAGCAAGGTCAACTTTTCAGGGATCCTGTTCCGCGTGTTTTCCTATGGCGTAGAACGTGAGACGGAAATCATCAACTATGATGCGGTGCAGAAGGTGGCGGAGGAATGCCGGCCACGTCTGCTCGTCGTCGGCGCCAGCGCCTATGCGCGCACCTTCGATTTTCCACGATTCCAACAGATCGCGAAGTCGGTTGGCGCCTACCTGCTGGTCGACATTGCCCATATCGCCGGGCTGATCGCCGCAGGTCTCCATCCGAACCCTGTTCCCTATGCCGACTTTGTCACCACGACCACGCATAAAACTCTGCGCGGACCTCGAGGTGGCGTTGTGATGTGTAAGGCTGAGCATGCCAAAGGCGTCGATAAATTACTCTTCCCTGGAATACAAGGCGGACCCTTAATGCATGTGATTGCGGCGAAGGCTGTCGCCTTTAAGGAAGCCCTCTCACCGGCTTTTACGCGGTACCAGCAGCAGGTTATTGCCAATGCGAAGGTGTTGGCCCAAGGGCTCCTCGACCGTGGGTACAAGATTGTGTCGGGTGGCACGGATACTCATCTCATGTTGATGAATCTGACCAACAAGGGCATTACAGGCAAAGAAGCGGATGCGGCGTTGGGTACTGCCGGCATTATCGTGAACAAGAATGCCGTGCCTTACGATGAGAAGCCCCCAGCCATTGCCAGCGGCATCCGACTAGGAACTCCCAGTGTTTCTACCCGTGGGATGCGGGAAGCCGAGATGAGAGAAATTGTGGGCTTGATCGACCGGGCCCTGCAGCATCGGCAAGAACTTGCGACGCTCGAGGAAATCCGCACTCAAGCCAAAGCGCTCTGCGGTCGTTTCCCTATCTTTCATGCCTACTAACCCGCGCCAGATGGGGCAGGATCACCGCCTGTGAAATGTCCGTTCTGCGATGAACTCGAAGACAAGGTCGTCGACTCGCGCATGGCGAAGGAAGGCGAGGTGATTCGCCGCCGCCGCGAATGCCTCGGCTGCAAGCGTCGCTACACCACCTACGAACGTGTCGAAGAGATCCTTCCCATGGTGGTGAAGAAGGACGGCCGTCGGGAGTCGTTCGACCGTACCAAAATTCTCGCCGGTCTCAAGAAGGCCTGTGAGAAACGGCCGATCAGCACCGCCACCATCGAAGATGTGACGGATCGCATCGAGAAACGTATTCAGGAAATGGGTGAGACCGAAATCGAGAGCCGAATCGTAGGCGAGGAGTTGATGAAAGAGCTTCATCAGCTGGATCAGGTTGCCTATGTTCGCTTTGCCTCTGTCTACCGCGAGTTCAAAGATATCGACCAGTTTATGGACGAGCTAAAAACGCTGGCTCAGCAACGCCGCGAGCGGTGAGGGCCGCGGGACCTCTTCTCTCTCCTCATCGTCCTCCCCCTGTTTTTCTGCCGTTCGTCGGGTTACAACATGGTGCAATGTCTCCGCGAGTAGGCGTCATGATGCCGGCAATCCAATCCAAGTCTCCCAGAAAGCTACCCAAGGCCGGAGTGTCGAGCGGTACGCATGTGGCGATTATCGGTGCAGGCCGAGGAGGCACGGCACTGATGGAGATCTTTGCGACAGACCCGCTGGTCACAGTCGTGTGTGTGGCCGAAGTTCAGAAAAACGCTCCGGGCGTCGAACTGGCGAAACGGCTCGGCATCCCCGTGACCCGCGATTACCGGCGACTCCTAGAGCTCGAGCGCGTGGACCTCGTCATCGATGTATCGGGCGATGCCAAGGTCTGGGAGTTGCTCCAAGACTTTCACCGGATGGGCGTGACCATCATCGGCGGGGCGAGCGCTAAATTCATGTGGGAGCTCATCGAGGCCCGCATTCGCGCCACGTCAGATATCGAGAAAACCTTGAATAAATACCAATCGCTCTATCGACTCTATGTCAAGGAAACAGGTGTGGCGGTGACGGAGGAACGGACACGCATTGCCTGTGAAATGCACGACGGTCTCGTGCAGAACTTAGCCGGGGTGAATTTCAAGCTGGATCTGAGCCTGCAACTGATTCGAAAAGATCCGAAAGCCAGCCTGGCCACCTTGCGTGAAAGCAAAGCCCAGCTGAAGTTGGCCATCCATGAAGCACGGCAAGTCATCTTCAATCTCCGCCCGCTCCACTACGATAAGATGGAGCTGCTTCCAGCCCTGACCAACTATCTCACCTCGTACGAGACCCAGTATCATATTAAGACACAGTTTCGCGTATCCGGCGACGAACAGATTTTATTTCCGCGTACCAAGATCTTCTTGTTTCGCATTGTGCAAGAGGCTTTGAGCAACGTAGAGCGGCACGCGAAAGCGACGCGGGTCACCGTGGGGCTGGACATCGACCCCAAACGCCTCAGGGTCACCATCGGGGACAACGGTGTGGGATTCGACATGGACACTGTGCTGCGAGATCCCGACAAGTGGGATCATTTCGGGATTCGCGGAATTCTGGAGCGGGCGCGATTGGTGGGCGGTGAAGGCAAGATCAAGTCTACGAAAGGGCGCGGCACGACGATCATCGTCAACATCCCCCTGGTTAAAAAGGAGACGACCGTTCATGGAAAAGATTAAGGTGCTCATCGCGGATGACCATCGCGTCGTGCGCGAAGGACTGGCCGCAATCCTCAAGACGAAAGACGACATTCATATCGTGGGCGAGGCCCAAGATGGCATGGAAGCCGTCGAGAAGGTGAAGACGTTGATGCCCGACGTCGTGCTGATGGATGTGAGCATGCCTCGGATGGGCGGAGTCGAGGCGACCAGACAAATCAAACGCGAGTTCCCTCACATCGGAGTCGTCGCGCTGACCATGTATGACGAGCAACAATACATCTTCGATTTGGTGCGCGCTGGCGCCACTGGATATCTGTTGAAAGATTCCGAGTCCTCTCAGATCGTCGCCGCGATTCGTGCGATCTACAAGGGTGAGTCGCTGATCCATCCATCCGTCGCGAGCAAGATCTTGGCGGAGTTCTCCTTGTTGTCGCAGAAGAAGGGGAAAAAGCCGGGGTGGGTCGAGCACGATCTGACGGAGCGAGAGATCACGGTCTTGCGCTTGGTCGCGGACGGCAAGACGAACAAGGAAATTGCCAATAACTTGGACCTGAGCGAAAAGACCGTCAAGAATCATGTGCGGAACATTTTCCACAAGTTGCAAGTCTATGACCGTACGCAAGCGGCCATCCTGGCCATTCGGAAA
>JANNXZ010000098.1:0-3458 GCA_031409835.1 Nitrospirota bacterium | reverse complement strand
CATCGCCTTCGATCTGCAATAGGACATCTCCAGTTTTGGCGCGTGCTCCATCTCGTCGGGATGGAGTCAGCTTGAGAGAGACATCCACTGCAATGAATGTTTGAATGGCCGCGGCCATCCCTGCAACGACGAGGGGTTGTTGAGCAATGATTCTGGCGCGGGCAGGAATAGGTTTGGAAAAGAGTGTCGTTGTCGTGATGTCGCCTTGGCCGAGGTCTTCTTCGAGTCCCATCCGGACTGCACGTCGAATGTCGATAGCTGGCAGCGTCACCATGATTACGCTCCCAGCATTGTGCGCAGCTGCTGTTCGCTGCTGGTCAGCATGGCACGGTCACGAGAGAGTGCGCGGAGGCGATCCTGATGGTCAGTGATCACTTCTGGCGGGGCTTTTGAAACAAAGTCTGTATTGTTCAGCTTGCCGACGAGCCGCTGGGATTCCTTGTCGGTTTCTGCGATCTGTTTCACAAGGCGGTCGAGCGCTTTTTTGAGGTCCACGTCACCCTCGACGGATACGCCCACTGTGATGCCGCCTGTGACGAGGCGGAGTATATTCCATGTCGGCCACTGGGAGAGAGGAATAGGCGAGACCTGTCCTCGTCCGAGATGCGCGAGATGCTGTTCAAGCAAAACCAGTGTCGCGCTCGCTGCCGGCTCCTCGTGGGTTACAAAGACGCGCACCTCCTGCCCCGGTGGGTAGTTGAGGAGCACGCGAGCAGCCCGGATCAGACCGATACTTTGCTCAAAAAGACGAAATGTTTCCTCTGTCGATGGCTCGTGCCAGTGCGTTTGAGGGACCGGGTAGGATTGGGTGACAATGGTCTCCCCTTCGTGAGGTAACGTTTGCCAAATTTCTTCTGAAATAAATGGCATGAAAGGATGAAGCAGCCGCAAAAACACTTCAAGCGTGTCCTGGAGTGTCTGTCTGGTTGCAGAACCTTCAGGATGCAGAGAATCTTGAAGGACAGGTTTGATGAGTTCAAGGTACCAATCGCAGTACTCATGCCAGAAGAATTGGTAGAGCGCGTTTGTCGCTCGATCGAAGCGATAGGCTTCCAGTTCCATCGTTACAGTCCGGATGGTGCCGTTCAACCGGCTTCGTATCCAGAGACCGGGAAAGGACCGATCGTCCATAGGTTGTGATTCTTGTACGACGGCAAGGTGCATGTGAGTGAAACGGGCGGCATTCCAGATCTTGTTTGCAAAGTTTCTGTAGCCTTCGATCCGTTCCTCCGCGAGTTTGATATCGCGCCCCGGTGAGGCCATCGAGGCGAGTGTGAAACGGAGCGCGTCGGTACCGAACTGCTCCATCACATGCAGTGGATCGATGACGTTGCCTTTCGACTTGCTCATCTTCTGCCCTTCGGCATCGCGCACGAGGGCATGGATATAGACATCGCGGAAGGGAACGTCGCCCATGAATTTCAAGCCCATCATGATCATACGAGCCACCCAGAAGAACAGAATGTCGAGCCCGGTGACGAGCGTCGAGGTTGGGTAGTATGTCTTCAGCTCGGGAGTCTGTTCCGGCCATCCCAGTGTGGAGAAGGGCCAGAGGGCAGAAGAAAACCAGGTGTCGAGGACGTCGGGTTCTTGAATGAACTCTTGCCCTCCGCATCCAGGGCAGGTTGATGGCGCAGACTTTCCGACAATCGGAGTCGCCCCTTGGAGAATTGTCAGTCGCAGGGATTGAGTGGCTGCGGCCGTCCTTGTCGTCTCCTCAACGATCAGTCCTTTGTTACAGTGGCGGCAATACCAGGCTGGTATCTGATGCCCCCACCAGATTTGGCGCGAGATGCACCAATCTTTGATATCCCGCATCCATCCAAGATAGTTGTTCGTCCACCCTTCTGGAATGATTCGGATGCGTCCGTCTTCGACGGCTTGGATCGCAGGTTCGGCCAGAGGCTTGATCTTGACGAACCATTGCGGAGACAGGTATGGCTCGACCACCGTCTTACAGCGATAACATTTCCCAATCGCCATCTTGTGATCGTCGACTTTCGTAAGCCATCCACGATCTTTCAGGACTTGCTCGATCTTCGGTCGTGATTTCATGACGGGGAGTGTCGCGACAGCATCGATGATGGCTGGTTCGACGCCAGCCGCTTGCAACCCGGCTCGATCAAGTAGCGCTTGATGATCCAAGATCGGCAGTCGCGGTAGCTTGTGGCGCTCACCAGCCTCAAAATCGTTGAAGTCGTGTGCAGGGGTAATTTTCACGGCGCCGGTGCCGAATTCGAGGTCCACCAGGATCGAATCGCCTACGATCGGTATTTCACGCGAGGTCAGCGGCAAGCGGACTTTTTTGCCGATGAGATGTCGGTAACGGGGGTCGTCGGGATGGACCGCCACGGCTGTGTCGCCGAGCATCGTTTCGGGTCGTGTTGTGGCAACGACAAGTGCGGTATCCGGATCATCAGCAAGAGGGTAGCGGATATGGTAGAGCTTACCTTTCACGTCTTCGTGCTCGACTTCGATGTCTGACAGAGCAGTCAGGCAGCGGGGACACCAGTTGATCAATCGTTCGCCGCGATAGATTAGCCCGTCTTCATACAGCCGCACGAAGACTTCCAGGACGGCTTTCGATAGCCCCTCATCCATCGTGAATCGCAGACGGTCCCAGTCGCAGGATTCTCCTAGTTGTTTTTGTTGACTGATAATCGTGTTTCCGGAGGTGGCTTTCCATTGCCAGACGCGCTCAATGAAGCGTTCTCGTCCCAGGGACTCCCGGGAAGCGCCTTCGGCCATGAGCTGCTTTTCCACGACGTTCTGCGTCGCAATCCCGGCATGATCGGTGCCGGGTAACCAGAGCACATTGCGGCCCTGCATGCGCCGCCAACGTATCAGGATATCCTGGATCGAATGATTCAGTGCGTGGCCGACGTGGAGTGAGCCTGTGACATTCGGTGGGGGAATGACGATGCTGTAAGGTTGGCCAGGATGGGTCGGCGAGGCATGGAAGTAGCCTTTCTGGCTCCATACCTCGTACCAACGTGCTTCGACGGTCTTGGGATCGTAGGTTTTGTCGAGTTGGGGTGTGGTCATTCAGTCTCTCTTGTTCCTTTGGTCTGTCCGGTCTGTCTCGTTTATTTGGTTTGTCTTGTTTATTTGGTTGAACCAGAGAGACCAGATGGACCAGACAGACCGGGCTTTTTCAGTATCCTGCTTGAAACGCGGCGCATCTTAACATGCGGGTGCATGCCTCTCAAGGCGACGTGGGACACACACATAGCTTGAGGGGTGTCGAGCCGTGTGTTATACAGACTTGCACAAGGCGAGGGCGAGGGGTTCGTTCCGCTTCCACTTTTTACAATTGGGAGAGACTATGGCCACCGGGCGTGAAAAAGACCGCAAGACGAGAAAGAAACATCGGAAGAGTATCGCACGGGTAAAGGCACAGGTAATAGCCGGGCGGAGTAAGGCGAAGAAGAGCAAGAAGGGGTAAGTCGGAGCGGAGG
>JANNXZ010000097.1:0-6114 GCA_031409835.1 Nitrospirota bacterium | reverse complement strand
AGATCGCCGGTTCTATTCCCATTTCGGCATCGATCCGATTGCCGTAGGGCGGGCGCTCTGGACCAATGTTACAAGGGGCGGGGTGGTGCAGGGCGGCAGCACGATCACGCAGCAATTGGCGAAGAATTTGTTTTACTCACCACAGCGAACGATGGGACGAAAACTCAAAGAAGCCCTGGCGGCGCTGGTATTGGAGGTGAAGTATACGAAGCAGGACATTCTCGAAAGCTATCTGAATGAAATCTATCTCGGACAGGCGGGATTCGTCTCGATTTTTGGGGTGCGCGAGGCAGCCCATCGCTATTTCGGCAAGACCCTTCAGGAATTGACGGTCGAAGAAGTCGCGATGATCGCCGGTCTCATCAAGGGGCCGAATAGTTACGCGCCGACAAAGCATCCTGAGTCGGCGAAGCAACGGCGTGCGGTCGTGTTGCGGCGGCTGCGGGAGACGGGTCTTCTGACGGAAGAGGTGTGGCAACGTGCAATGGATGCACCGGTGCGCGTGACTCCGTCAGAGGACGGCCTGACCGATGCGCCCTACTTCGTCGATGCGGTGCTTCGCCAGGTAGAGGAGGCCGGCGTGGTTCCCTTGCCGGAGGGCTTACGAATCGATAGCACGCTCGATCCCATGATCCAGCAGGCGGCCACCGAATCGTTGGAGAAGGGACTAGCCAAGATAGAGACTGCGCATCCCCATCTCAAGAGTACGCTAGAACCGGTGCAAGGGGCGGTCGTGGTGCTCGACCCCAAGACCGGGTCGGTGCTGGCGTTGGTCGGAGGCCGGGATTATCGGCGGAGTCAATTCAGCCGCGCCATTCAGGCGCGCCGGCAACCGGGCTCACTCTTCAAACCCTTCGTCTATCTTGCGGCGCTGGAAGCGGCTCGTGAGGGTCAGGCCGGCCAGTTGACCGCAGCGAGCTTGTTGGTGGATGAGCCGGTGACCTTTGAGTCGGAGACAGGTTCCTGGTCTCCGCAGAACTACGACAAACAATTCCACGGGCCTGTCACCGTGCGGAGCGCGTTGGAGCAGTCGTTCAATGTGCCGGCGGTTCGGGCTGCCAAGACCCTGGGGACGAAGCCGATCGTGCAACTGCTGCATCGTCTTGGTGTGACGAGCGCCATCGGTGATGATTTGTCGTCGGTGGCCTTGGGCAGTTCATCGGTGTCGTTGATGGAGATCACATCGGCGTATGGAGCGGTCGCCAACGGAGGAATCGCCGTTAAGCCGACTGCGGTGCGATCGACCAGGGATCGACAGGGAGATATCGTCTGGAATAACGTACCGGATCGGCAACAAGCAGTTTCGCCGCAAGGGGCCTATGTATTGACGTCTCTCCTTGAAGGCGTCATCCAGCGGGGCACTGCGAGCAAAGCCAAAGTGCTCGGACTCCAAGGCGCGGTCGCTGGGAAAACCGGCACAACGGACGGCTATCGCGACGCCTGGTTTGTCGGCTACACGTCCGACGTGGTGATCGGTGTCTGGGTGGGATTCGACGATGAACGGCCTCTGCGTCTCACGGGATCGCAGGCGGCCCTGCCGATCTGGATGGATCTCGCGCGCCGGATTATCCCGCCCACTGTTCCCGCATTCGTGATGCCGCCGGGTGTCGTCGCGCGCGACATCGATCCGAAGACCGGGCAGTTGGCGACGTCGCAGTGTCCCGAGCAGGTACCGGAGGTGTTCATCGAGGGTACGGAACCCAGCGTCTACTGTGAAGTGCATGGAGAGGGAATATGGGAACGGCTCAGGCATACTTTTGGATTCCCCTAGGCCTCGCTACAGGGAATGGTGTAAGCTGGCGTCAACAATCAGGTGTGAAGGGGGGATGACAGATGAAAAGTAATAGTTTTTCGGGAGATGACAACATTACCCTTTTGGCCAAAGGGGTGGTGTTGAAAGGCGAGATTCATGTTGAGGGAACGGTGCGGATCGATGGCCGCCTCGATGGAGAAATTCAGACCAAGGGACATGTCATCATTGGCGAGGATGGATTGGTGCAGGGAGTGATTACGGCCGGCACGGTGGTCAGCAGCGGTCGCATCAAGGCGAAGGTGACCGCGAGCGAGCGAGTTCAGTTGCTGAAGACGGCGACGCTCATCGGAGAAATCCTGACACCGATTCTCATCATGGAAGAAGGCGCCAAGCTCCAAGGTGTGGCGGACATGGGCGTGGCCGCTTGGTCAGACGAGCTTCCGAAATTGCCGGGCAGCGTCAGCGATCTTTCCGCACACCGGGCCAAGCAGGTCGTGGTGCTTGATAAATAAAAAGTCCAGCGGCGAAGCGCACCGATAGATCCGCCAATTCTCCTCTTAATTGTCCCCCTGCCCCGCGCGGTCATTGCCATTCCTATTCCAGCGGGATGGTGATGGCGATCCCGCCCATCACATCGTTGAGCTTAAAGTCCCGTTTCGGGCTGAGTCGATGACCGTTGTGGCAGTCGATGCAGGCCTGTGAGACGGCAAGGTCTGGATAGATCGCCTGAAAGTACTGTTTGGCCCCACTGCTCACGATCCCGGTAACCGGCATGGCGGGATTCTTCCGGAGAGACTCCAACGCGTTGCGCTCCAGGTCGCTCGCCGGAGCATTGCGTTGGTAAATAGGCCAGAGACCAATCAGTCGATACCGGATGCCGCTTCCGTTCTCGGCTGCCAGCTTGCCCGAATGCTGGAGAAACTGGGCCGGCAACATGAGGGCGTTCTCCTGCTCCCAATGCTCGGATGCTGTGGTGACGCCTTTCGCCTGGAGTCGATTGACGATTTCTGTGGTGTACAGTGTGCGATCGGCCTTGATGACGGCATAGACATAGGCCGCCGCTTTCTCCGGTGGAATCCCGGACGATCCAGGGCGGTCCTTGGCGGATAGGGCATAGGGGCTCCACCAGAGTCCAGAGATTAGGATGGCGACGGCTGCGGCATAGAACGCGGCGTTGACTCGGTGCATGGAGCCTCCTGTGTGGACGGCGAAATAGGAATGATCGGGAGGGTCACGATGCAGGAGGCGCCGCTCCCTTCCTGGCTTTCAATTCGGATGTCCCCTCCAAATTTCTTGATGATCCGGCGCGTGACGGTCAGCCCGAGCCCGGATCCTTCGCCTTGTTCCTTGGTGGTAAAAAATGGATCGAAAACTTTCGACAGATGCTGTTTCGGAATACCGGGGCCTGAATCCGTGATCGTGGTCACAACGGAAGTATCGGTCAAGGAGGTCGAGAGACATAAGATGCCTCGGCCTTTCATCGCTTGTACGGCATTCATCAACAAGCTCGTGAATGCCTGCCTGAGTTGATCGGGAAGGGCCAGCACACAGGTGTCTCCCGCGTACGTTCTCTCAATCGTAAGCCCTGAGGCGTCCATGCTGTTCGTCAGTGCCGTGATGGCTTGATCAAGTTCCCGTTCGATGTGAACCGGTTGCCGTTGGTCCGACGTCTCGCGAGCCGTGACGCCGGTGAAGTCCCGAATAATATCGGCCATCCGACGACCGTGCTGGACGATGTCGCGGGCATAGGATCTCACGCGGTCGAAGTCGGCTTCTTCTCCGATGGCTTCTCCCAGTCCGAGAATGCCGAAGAGCGGATTGTTTAACTCATGCCCGATTCCGGCGGTGAGGGTCCCAAGGCTGCCTGATTTCTCGGCCTGAATGAGCCGGTCTTGGAGGAGGCTGTCGTCAGTGGTGTCTCTGAAGACAAGGCCGATCCGATCCTCTCCCTGATTTCTTCCCCCCATGTGAAACCACTGATAGTGGTATCGTCGGGAACCAATCTGAATCTCCTGCCGGTTGCTCGATTCCTCCGTTCCCATCACGGGAGCCAACGGATCACGGGCACGGTTGATGCCGCCGGTATCTTCTGTCTCAGATGTTGTCGCGGTATTGTCTCCGCTCCGCGCACGTCTGAATTCTTTTCTCAGGTGCGCTCGCGCGGCGGCATCGACGGGCAGTATATCGAACAATGGGATTGACGCGGTTGAATCATGTACGGCCTGAAAGGAGTCTCGTCCGACCCGGTTGATGTACTGGACCTGTTCATCTTGATCGACCATGATGATTGGGGTTGGGACTGCATCAAGAATTTGGTCCGTCGAGTGAAGCAGGGACTCCACTTGTTGCGTTTTGATGGTCACTTGATCGGTCAGGCCTGCGAAGGCGGCCTCCAATTGGCGATTCATTCTATTGAATTCGTCGGCCAAATCTTGAAGCTCATCGCCGGTCTGAATGTCGATGGGTTGCCGAAGCTCACCGCGTCCGATCAATTGGGCTGCTGCCTGTAATCGGCGCACCGGCAGGACAATACGGTGGGCCGCAAGATAACCGAGGGACGTCATCAATCCGACAGCGATGAGACTGAATACGGCCATCCAGGTCAGGAGGTGACGAATCGGGGCAAAGAGTTCGTCAGAGGCTTGCCACACGAAGGTGTGCCAGGAACTTTTGCCTCGGTCGGCATTAGTGGCACGGCTGGTTTCCGGCACCGGGGCAAATCCGATCAGCGAGGTCGATTGTCCGCCGTGGCCATCGCTTGGCGCACTGACCCAGCCAGGCTGAAAAGGTGTGACGAGAGGAATGAGCTGTGCATCGGAAAGCGGGACGCCAGTCGGTAAAATGGGGCAGCTCATGACGATGCCGCGGTGGTCGATCAGCATCACATGTCCGGTCTTGCCGAAGCGAATGGGCGAGATCGAGGGCGAGATCAACTCTTTGGCGTCGATCACGCGATGGAGCACACCGACGACTCCATATCTAATGCGATCCATAATGGGAAGCGAAATACTGATGACATAGCTTTGGGCACGTTCGTCGAAATACACATCTTCAATGAAGAGCTGGCCGACTCCGCGATGGAAGGCGCCTTTCCACCAGGCCGTGTCTTTATTGGCAAAGGGGGGCATCGTGGTGAGCGTGGCAACCAGGTTGCCCTCAATGTCGGTGATATACAGCATCTTGGTGGCAGACCGGACCACTTGCGGTATCAGTTGATCGGCTTCGCTCTTGGCTCCCGAGAGATATTCCTGAATGGTGCCGGCTATTTTTCCTTCCGTGATGGTGTGGACTGCTGCCGGGTCTTTGACCTCCCAGCCGCGCTTGAGCTTGTCCACTGCCCGCCGACGCTCATCTTCTGTCATGCCCAGTAGGGCATCGCGCCGTTCCTCAAGTTCAAGGATAATCGAAGGGTCTACCGCAATTCGTGAGGTTCGGGCGACTTCATCGGACATCAAGAGATCGATTTTTCGCGCGGTCTCCTCGGCAAGAGCCTTGAAGCTTTCGCCGTTGACGACCTGGATTTCACGGGAACCCTGCCAGAAGGCGAGACCAAGGCCCACCATGAGGGGAACGACCCCCACGAGCAACATGGACAGAATCAGTTTGAGTTGGAGCCCCCACCTCGTTTCAGAGCGGGGCGAGGGATGTGCGGGATTCATGACAGGCTTCCTTGTCCGACCAGCTCGGCATTGGGGAAGGTCAAGGTAAAGGTCGTTCCCTTATCGATCTGACTATCGACGGCGATGGTGCCGTGCATCTTATTGACGATGGTTTTGACGTTATAGAGCCCTAGCCCCGTGCCTTTGCCGGGGGCCTTTGTGGTGAAAAATGGCTCAAAAATATCGTGGATTGAGTCGGTGGCGATGCCGCATCCCGTATCGGAGATTCGGACGCCGACCTGTCCGTCAAGGAGTATGGTTTCGAGCGTCAGTGTCCCGCCGCCGCGCTCCATGGCATGGACCGCATTGGTAATGAGGTTGACGAAGACGTGCAGTAACTCGTCCGGATTGCCTTTGACTGCGGCGCCGAACTGGTAATGTTTAATCATCTCAATATCGTGAAGACTTGACGCGTAGCGTGCGATTTTCAGCGCCTCCTCCAGCTTTTCATTCACAGACACCAGCATGTCCTCGTGGGGAGATGCGCGCCGTGAGTAGCGGGTGAGGTCCCGACAGATGGCACTCGTTCGCTTGACGGCTTCAATAATGTCCTGGGCCTGTTGGTGGACGGTGTTCAGGTCGCGTTCCTCTGCGAGGTTTTCCGCCAGGCCCAAAATGAGCTGCAGAGGATTGTTGATATCATGCGCGATTCCCGCGGCAAATGAGCCGATTCCCGCAAGTTTTTCTGACTGGAGAAGTTCG
>JANNXZ010000096.1:0-15522 GCA_031409835.1 Nitrospirota bacterium | reverse complement strand
AGATTGGCCTTGACCATCTGTCCAAGCTTGTTGGCCTTCCCTTCACAAGACAGTTGCACACCTTCTAACTTTTCGTAATGCTCTAACTCGACTTGGAATAACTTGGCCATTTCAATGCAAGGGCCGGCGGCGCCGGCGATCGCCATCGCGGAATACTCGTCGATCTTGAAGACCTTCTCAATCCGGCGTTCGGCAATTTGAAACCCTTCCGTCGCTCGACGATCTCCGGCAATCACCACACCCAGTTGATACTTGATCGCCAGCACGGTGGTGGCATGCGGCACGCTCATTGAGCCGACCCCGCGCATCGGGTCCGCTGTGACCTGAGGCAATAGGGATCCACTGCGGCCTGTCGGAGTCAGTGCAGGATGGTGTTCAGTCAAAAAGTCGAAGAAACTCGAGTCGTCATGGTGAGGGAAAAATGGCAATTTCATCGTGGTCATCGCAAGGGAGGGTTATACATCAGGCCTTGAGCTTCGCCAGCAAGTCGTCGACCGTCTCGACCTGATCGAGGAGGTCGCTCGTCAGCGAGGCCGTGCCTCGAAGCGGATCCATCAAAGGCACTCGTTTCACCTGGTTGTTGCCGATATCGAAAAGGACCGACGTCCAACTGACGCCATAGACCGACTTCGCAAACTTGCTGACGCAACGTCCACGGAAATAGGCGCGCGTCCCCGGAGGCGGGGTGAACTCCGCTCGCGCAATTTCCACCTCCTGCACAACTCGCTCGATCAAGTGGCTGCGTTCCAGCGTGAAGTAGAGGCCCTTCTCAGGACGAACGTCATGATACTGCAAATCCATCAGCCGTATGCGAGGGTCGCCCCACCCGCAGCCCTTTCGCTCCATGTAGGATTCCATCATCTGGCGCTTCGCCACCCAATCCAGCTCACGCACCAAGAGCCGAGGATCTTGCTCCAACTTATCCAGCACGTCTTCCCAACGGACGAGAATATCTTTTGTGACTTGAGAGAGATCGTGGCAGGCATAGTATCCCATGGCAGCCTTTAAATAGGCGCGTTGAATCGTCACGGCCGTCGTCGAGCGACCCCCCTTCAATTTGATCGTCTCCTTCATACTCAGATCGCGTGACACATCCTTAATGCTTCGGACCGGATCGTCCAATTCGAACTGTGGAAGATCTGCCCCGGCGTCGATGAGGTCCAGAACAATGGCCAACGTGCCGACCTTGAGATAGGTCGACAGTTCCGCCATGTTGGCATCTCCGACAATCACGTGCAGCCGCCGATACTTGCCATACTCCGCATGCGGCTCATCGCGTGAATTGACGATGGGGCGCCGCACCATGGTATTGAGATCGACGAGGCACTCGAAGAAATCCGCACGCTGCGAGATCTGATAGTTCGTTGGGCTGGTCTGATTCTCTGCACCGACCTTGCCTGCCCCTGCGAAAATTGGCCGCGTCACAAAGAACGGCGCCAAGACCTTCACGATGCGTTCAAAGGGAACTGCGCGCGACATGAGATAGCTTTCGTGATAACCGTAGCTGTTCCCCTTGCCGTCCGAGTTGTTCTTATACAGCATGCAATGATCCCGCCCGGTCGCGCGCGCCATCTGTTCGAGGCACTGGGCAAGGATTCGCTCTCCGGCTCGTTCGAAGGCCACGATTTCACGCGGGTTGGTACACTCGGGCGTGGAGTATTCCGGATGGGCGCCATCGACATAGAGGCGTCCCCCATTGGCCAGCACCTTATTCAACTGACGATTGTACTCAACATTGGGCCGCTCTCGTTCCCCTTCGACCTCGAAGCCACGCGCATCGAGCAGCGGGTTCTCATTTTCATAGTCCCAGATAGCCAACGGGGCCGATAGGCCAGGATAGTGCCCGATGACGGCGATGGAATTAGAAACAGGGTCTGCGGCGACAGGATCGCGTGACGCGATACCGAATTCTGTTTCTGTTCCTAGGACGCGGGGACTCGGCGACGAGGTAGGTTCCTGCATGGGTATGGCGTCTTAGAGATAGTGCCCGGTCGTCACGGTTTCGATCTGACGCGACTCGCCCGGACTTCCGCTGATCGTCCGAAGATGCACGATCTTCTCGCCTTTCTTCCCTGAGATCTTCGCCCAATCGTCAGGATTGGTCGTATTGGGCAGGTCTTCGTGCTCCTTAAACTCTTCCCGAATAGCGCGGATCAAATCCTCGGACCGAAGACCACGACCTTCCTTCGCGATTGCTCGCTTAACAGCAAACTTCTTCGCGCGCGACACGATACCTTCGATCAGCGCACCGCTCGCAAAATCCTTGAAGTAGAGTACTTCTTTTTCGCCGTTTGCGTAGGTGACCTCGATGAACTTATTCTCCTCCGAGGACGCATACATCGCCTCGACCGTGAGATCGGTCATCTGTTCGACTAGGGCCTTGGCATCTCCGCCATGGCGTTTCAAATCTTCCTCGGCAAACGGCAGGTCGATACTCAGATACTTCGAGAAAATATCCTTGGCCGCCACTGCATTGGGGCGACCCACCTTGACCTTCACATCTAACCGTCCGGCACGAAGAACCGCCGGATCGATGAGATCCTGGCGATTGCTGGCTCCGATCACGATCACATTGCGAAGTCGTTCCATGCCGTCGATTTCCGAGAGAAACTGCGGGACGATCGTCGATTCAATATCAGAGGAGATCCCGGTGCCTCGCGTTCTAAAGAGCGCATCCATCTCGTCGAAGAATACAATAACGGGATTACCATCCGCCGCCCGCTCTTTCGCCTTCTTGAAGACTTCGCGGACTTGGCGCTCGGACTCACCGACATATTTATTGAGCAACTCCGGGCCCTTCACATGCAAGAAGTAACTCCGCACTTCTTTGCCGGTGAGATGCCCGAGCTTCTTCGCGATCGAATTCGCGACGGCCTTGGCAATCAATGTTTTCCCACATCCCGGCGGTCCATAGAGCAAGACCCCCTTGGGCGCGCTCAACTTGTACTCTAAAAACAGGGCCGTATGAAGAAACGGCAACTCCACCGCATCGCGGACTTGCTCCAACTCGTGCTGCAACCCGCCGATGTGCTCATAGTCGACATCGGGCACTTCTTCCAACACCAATTCTTCCGCCTCGGACCTCGGCAACTTTTCGACGACATAGCCGGAGCGAGGATCATAGAGGAGATGGTCGCCGGCACTCAGATGTTCGGCCAGCAGCGGGTCACCGAGTTCTGCAACCTTTTCTTCGTCGAAATGCAGCGTCACCAGGGCACGGTTACCTTCCAGCACGTCTTTAAGCCGCACGACTTCGCCCTGGATATCGAAGCCCTTGACCTCAATAACGTTCAGCGCTTCGTTCAGAACCACTTCTTGCCCCTTACGCATCGCCTTCCCATTGATCGACGGATGCATACTGACTTTCATTTTCCGTCCTGATACATAGACATTTCCGGTTCCGTCGTCATTGAGACCGGAAAAGATGGCGTAGGCAGAGGGAGGCGCGGTCAGTTTTTCAACTTCGGCACGCAAGACTTCAATCTGCGCCTTTGCTTCCTGCAGCGTGGAAACAAGCTTTTCGTTCTGTTTGGTGGCTTGGTCGAGCTGGTAGCGGGATTGGTAGAGTCGACGGATTTCCTCTTCCATCGACTGAATCTGCACACGAAGTTTTTCAACTTCGCGAAGATGTTCGTCGTTGCGTGGTGCCACGTCCGCTTCTCCTTCAGTCAACCGCTTCGTAATCTGCGTGACGGAATCGCGGAGAGACCGGAATCGACTCGGACTTTCTTTCTTGCCGTCCATGGCGCTACTCGAAGAATGCGAAACACCTTGCTGAATCGAGAAGTCCTTGTCAGCGCAGATTCTATCACCCGTTCCTAGGGTGGTCAACCGGACGGCGAGATGTCACAGCTGCTGATCGTGCATGGCGCACGTCACTACGCGAGCCTCACGGCATCGAGTAACTCACGCGTCGCCGATTCTATGTCATCTGCACCGAGAATCGCCGTGATCACCGCCGCACCGAATGCCCCAGCACACCGCATCTCACGCGCGCGCGCTGCAGTGACTCCACCGATCCCGATAATCGGGATACTGATCAGCCGACAAGCTTTCTCAAGCGTGTGAATGCCGAGCGGCGGTCCGAACATCTGTTTGGACGGCGTCTCGTAGATCGGGCCAAGGACGACGTAGTCTGCCCCCTGCGACTGTGCTAACAGCCCCTCTTCTACTGTATGCACGGAAATACCAAGAAGACGCTGTGCCCCCAACAACTCCCGTGCGACCAACACAGGCAGACTGTTGCTGCGCAGATGGACGCCGACTCCTTCCAGCGCCAACGCGACATCGATCCGATCATTAATAAGGAATTGGGATCTGCGCGAAGCCGTCAGAACCTGCACCTCACGCGCAAGCATCACCAATTCCCTGGCTGAGAGATCACGTTCACGGAGTTGAATCGCAGGCGCCGCAGCTGAGAAAACCCGCTGCAGAATGGAAACCAACGGACGCCCATTGGTCTGATGGCGATCTGTGACGACAAGAAGACGGAAATCAACAGGCGGCATGGGAAGAAATTATGAATGAGGAATTAGGAATGAGGAATTTTGAATCCGTTCATGACCACATTTATCATTCAGCATTCATAACTCCACATTGTAATCAGAGCATCCCCTCGATGGGACTGCTCGCGGTCGCATACAGTTTTCGCGGGATTCTCCCGGCCTTGTACGCCAACCGGCCTGCAAGCACCGCGTATTTCATCGCCTCGGCCATGGCAATGGGATCTTGCGCCCCGGCGATGGCCGTGTTCATGAGTACCGCGTCCGCCCCTAGCTCCATCGCAAGGGCAGCATCAGACGCGGTCCCGACACCGGCATCGACAATGATCGGCACCTTGACCATTTCCATGATGATTTTCAAGTTGTACGGATTGCGGATACCGAGTCCCGACCCAATCGGCGCCGCCAACGGCATGACGCATGGGCACCCGATGTCCACAAGCTTCTGCGCCACAATGGGATCATCATTCGTATAGGGCAGCACGATAAAGCCTTCTTTGACGAGAATCCTCGCTGCTTCAAGTAATCCGACCGTATCGGGGAAGAGGGTCCGCTCATCACCGAGCACTTCCAGCTTAATCAAATCCGACACGCCGGCGGCTCTGGCCAAGCGGGCATAGCGCACGGCATCTTCCACGTTGTAACAACCGGCGGTGTTGGGAAGAATGGTGTACTTCTTCGGATCGAGATAGTCGAGCAGGTTCTCTTTGGAACGATCGGTGATATTGACGCGCCGCACTGCCACCGTCACGACGTCGGCTCCCGACGCCTCAATGGCTTTCTTGGTTTCGGCAAAATCCTTATATTTTCCAGTCCCCACGAACAGCCGAGACGTAAACTCACGACCGGCAATGATCAACCGATCATTCTGCATGGACGACACTCCTCCCTTTGCCCTGAACATTCACGGGCGCACCGCCCCCGATAAAGCTCAAGATCTCCACTCGATCCCCTTGTTTCAGGCTTCGGTGATCGAAGTCCTTGCGATCCATGATTTCCAGATTCAGCTCCACCGCCACACGCTCCGTCTCGATCGCAAGTTCACGCAGCAAGTCCCCCACGGTGGCACCAGCCTGACAGCCTCGTTGTTCGCCGTTTACCTGAATCTGAATCGTCTCCACCATCGTCACTCATCCTAGGGGAGCAGAATTCCCATTGTCAATAAACCTCCTGGCACCCATCCCCTTGCCTCCACATCCATGACCACGTCAGAATAACGCCAGCACGGCCTATGATATCCACCCCACAACATAACCAGCAAGTCGCGACCATCTTTCGGTCGATGGCGGAACGGTTGGCCACCCAGCGGGCGAATCCCTATCGGGTCAGGGCCTATCGGAAGGCAGCGGATACTATCGAAGCTTTGGAGGAAGACATTGCAGACGTCGCCTCACGACAGGCGCTGGAAGATATTGATGGGGTCGGCAGGGATCTGGCGGACAAAATTGAAGAGTTTCTCAGAACTGGAACGATCCAGGCCTATGAAACATTGAGAACGCCGCTTCCGGACGCAGTACAGGCCTGGACTCAGCTCCCTGGACTGTCCGAATCGCTCGTGGCCTATCTCTATACCCGCCTCTGTATCACCACATTGACCGATCTGGAACAGCTGGTGAGATCGCACCTCCTACGCACGGTGCCAGGGTTCACGGGATCGGAAGAGCGGCTGCTGGAGGCGATCGCCGCCTCACAGCAGCCGTCCTCTATTAGGAAGGCCGAGGAAGCTCCTTAAAGATCTTCCACGTCTTCAGCATCTCAACTGCCTTTTGGAGTTGCACGTCCTGCTCAAGCGAGGGATCGCCAGAAACCTCGGTGGGAAGAGGCGCCTGAGGAGTCGTACCATTCTTCGGCGTGCCCTCTTCCGGTCCTTTACCATTCTGAGCCGGTTGATCTTTCCCCGGCACGACCGCAGGCTTAGCCTGCTTTGGCTCCCCTTCCTTTTCACCAGCCTTCGTCTCGCCTGCCTTGGCGACCGTGACCGGCGGTTGGGCCTTCACGACGATATCGGGTGTAATGCCGGTTGACTGGATCGAGCGCCCTTTCGGTGTGTAGTATTTGGCTGTTGTGAGACGAAGCCCTGACCCATCCCCCAGTGGAAGAATCGTTTGCACCGATCCCTTGCCGAACGAGGTCGTACCGACGATCACCGCTCGCCCGTAGTCTTGCAAGGCGCCAGCCACGATCTCAGACGCACTCGCCGAGCCTTCATTGATCAGCACGATCATGGGTGAATCGTCCATCTGATCTTTCCCCTTGGCAATCCACTCGTCCTTCTTACTTTCACGCCCTTTTGTATAGACCACCAACTTGCCGCCGGGAAGAAACTGCTCGGAGACCTCAACGGACGCGGTCAGCAGCCCGCCGGGATTGTTGCGGAGGTCCAGGATCGTCGATTGCAGCTTCTGCTCTTTGAACTGTTTGAGCACTTTGCTCAAATCCCGCCCCGTCGATTCTTGAAATTGCGTCAGCCGAACGTAGCCGATATTGTCCAATACCTTCGACTTCACACTCTCGATCTTGATGGTGTCGCGGACCAGCGTAAATTGGAGCGGATCGGGAGTCCCTTCACGCTGAATCGTCAAATTGACCTTCGAGCCCTTGGGCCCACGCATCTTCTGAACCGCATCCATTAACGTAAGATCTTTGGTCGTCTCGTCGTTCACCTTGGTAATGAAGTCCCCTGCCTTGACCCCAGCTCGATAGGCCGGCGTACCCTCGATGGGCGCGATCACCGCTAAACGATTCTCTTTTACGCCAATCTGGATGCCCACGCCCCCAAACTCACCCTTCGTTTCAACCTGCATTTCCTTATACATCTCTGGCGTCATGTAGGCCGAATGCGGATCGAGGGTTGAGAGCATCCCACGAATGGCACCCTGGACGAGATCCTTCACCTTCGTTTCGTCGACGTAACTCTTCTGAACTTGGGTCAACACCTCAGAGAACGTCTTCAACTCTTCGTAGGTCTCCGTAGCATGCCCGGTTCGCTCCCACCCTTTACCAAGCAGCACGCCCAAGACCAGCGCGACCATCACCATCGGGGCTAATACCCAGAATCGTCGTCGGGGATCGTGTTCCATAGATAACGTCCTTTCCTCTTCCCGTTCCTTACCGCCTCGCCAACCATTGGAGAGGATCAAGCGGCTCCGCCCCCTGGCGTAACTCAAAGTATAGAGTATTTTCACCCGTCATGCCTGTATCACCTGTTTCACCGATTGCTTGCCCAGCCCCCACCTGCGCTCCCACCGTTACCAGTATCTTCGAGGCATGGGCATAGAGCGAAAAGAACCCGTTCGCGTGATCGAGGATTATAACGAGTCCGTACCCTTTCAACCAGTCTGCATAGACGACAGACCCCGGCATCACCGCGTGAATGGCGCTCCCTTCGGCCGTCTTAATTTCGATGCCTCTGCGCTGCACATACGTATTGAAGGTCGGATGTTTCTGGCGGCCGAAGAAGGAGACGATGTTCCCATCAGCCGGCCACGGCAGCGCGCCCTTCACCCCACGAGGGGCGATCCCCCCAGTCGGAGGTCGGACTGCGGCCGCGCGACGGCGCTGCTCCAATTCACGCAGCAGACTGTCGATGCGCGACGCAGATCGTTCTAACTCTTGGAGCGCATGTTCGTAGGACTCTTTTTGATGAGTGATCTTGGTCAGATAGACCTTCTTTTCTTTCTTGACCGATTTCATCTCAACCAGCTGTTTCTCGGTATTTTGCTTGTACGATAGCATCCCGATACGCGCTTCTTCCCGCAGCCGCTCCGCTTGCTCCATGCGGGACATATCGGCTCGAAACGTGCCCATGAGGACATAATCCCGTTCAGATACAGCCGAGAGATACTGGAGCCGGCGCTGGAAATCACCATAGGTGTCAGAGGCGAGCAAGGTTTTCCAATATCCAAAACGCCCCTCCATATACTGAACTCGCAGCCGAGCCAGAATGGCGTCCTGACGTTCACGTACACTCACACGTAAACTGGATAGTTGTGTATTGATGGCCTCGATCTCTTGGTCTTTCTTCCGCAACTTGCGGCTAATCTCCTGATGCGCTTGACGGTAATGCATGACACGTTCGTCGAGCGTCTGAATTCCCTGCAAGAGAGATTCTCGCTTTTTCCCTGCTTCATCGGCCTGCTTGCGTGTCTCTTCGATCTGATCTTTGAGTTGGTCGAGAGCCTTGCGTTCTTTCTCAATCTTGTCGGTTATCGGATCGGCGCCCGCAACTGCCGGCCAGGGGAAACCCAGCAGCCCCAAGATCATGAATCCGATCCTGATCTCCCTCCAACACCTCATGCCTTGGTCTCGCCGAAGCGCCGTATCGACACGAAGCTGCCTGCAAACCCGAGCCCCATCCCCACCGCAATCAGGGCAAAACAGACTGATGGGGGAAAGAATGCCATGAGGTTGTCGAGCCCGGCAAATCGTCCCGTCGTCCGCATTTGTTGCCGAAATAATTCATACATGAACTTGAGCATGACCAGCGAGAGTGCGCTGCCCAACGCGCCCAGTACCGCGCCCTCCAGCAGAAATGGGATACGGATAAAACTGGCCGTGGCGCCAATGAGACGCAAAATGGCAATCTCATCCCGTCGGGCAAACAGTGTGAGGCGAATCGTATTGGCGATAATGGTGACTGCTGCTGCCGAGAGAATGACGCCGATGCCGATGGCGACCAACTCAATCGATCGAGTCACCGTCGCAAGCGCGTCGATCCAATCTTGATTATAGTCAACCTTGGAGACACCGGAGACCTGTCTAACCCGTTCCGCCCATCGGTTGATCGCATCCGGCGAACGGAACGACGGGCTGAGTGCCACGACGAAAGAAGCCGGTAGAGGATTCTGGCCCAGCCCTTCGAGCAAGTGAGTCTCCGAAGGAAACTGCGCTTTGAACTCGCCCAGCGCCTGCTCTTTCGAGATAAACAGCAGTGAGGCGACGGCGCGATCACCCCGCAACTGCTGCTCCACCTCAGCGACCGAATCGGAGGTGAGCCGCTCATCAAGATACACCATGATCTTGACATCGTCCTGAAGCCATCCGGCCGCCGCCCGCAGATTGACATAGAGCAGCAAGAAGATCCCGACACAGGCCAAGGTAAAGGCCGTGGTCAAAATGGCGACCATCGTCGTCGTCCTGTTGGTCCACATATTGACCCAGGATTCTCTGAGGAGATACGAGAGCGTCCTCACCTCAATCCCCTATGTTCCGGCAGCAACCGGCCCTGTGATAATGTGAGCACACGCCGATTCACCTGCCCCATGACCAGAGGATCGTGTGTCGCTACCACAACGGTAGTGCCACGCGCGTTAATGAGTTTAAACAATTCGATGATCTCGGACGTCAGGGCAGGGTCTAGGTTTCCGGTCGGTTCATCTGCCAACAAAACGACTGGACCATTTACAATCGCACGCGCAATGCACACCCGTTGCTGCTCTCCTGTCGAGAGACCCGCAGGAAGCTGATCTCGCTTATGCTCAACACCGACTGCCCGTAACGCCTCCGTGACTTTCCGACGAATGTCGGCAGAGGAAATTCCTTGCACCAGCAGGGGCAGCGCAACATTATCGTAGACGGACTTCTTCGGCAACAGCCGAAAGTCTTGAAACACTGTTCCCACCTTGCGGCGCAGATACGGAATATCGGACGGCTTGAGCGTCGTCACATTTTTCTGGTGGACAAAGATCTGCCCCTCATCAGGCCGATCAGCCCCAATGAGCATCCGCAACAGTGTCGACTTGCCCGCTCCGCTGGGTCCCATGAGAAGGACAAATTCTCCCTTGCCGATCTCGAGGCTGACATCCGAGAGCGCCGGGCGCTGATCGTACTGTTTCGAAACGTGAATCAATTGAATCATCTTAGGAGCCTGTTCGAGTAATGCCATTCTACTGCGGCGAACGATCTGCCGACATCTGCATCGTTCTCGGTCCGAAAAAATCCTCAACGTATTCCAGCGAATACGCCTCCGGCTTTTTCGAACCTGCGGCCTCGCATCTGCCCGCACCTCCTTCGCCTCGCCACGAAGGATTACTCGGACAGGCTCCTAGCCCTACCAACGAAGATCGTCTCCGGACACTTCAAAGGCATTCTGTATATGCTCAATCTTTTGGGCGACGGCACCCCAGCCTTGCAGCAAGACGACATCGAATCGGCATTGCCGATCTTTGACGTGGTGGCGGGCTAAATACTGAGCCGCTAACCGGATCAATTTTTCCTGCTTCCGTTGATGGACGGCATGGATGGCTCCGCCGAATGCGTCGGTCCGACGCGCCTTCACCTCGACAAAAACCAGTACCTGGCCGTCTTCAGCCACTAAATCCAGTTCCCCCATCGGTGAACGCAGATTGCGAGCCACGATGCGATACCCCTTGTGCCGCAGATACTGTTCTGCCGCCGATTCCCCTTCCTGACCAAAAATCCTCCGGGGATCAAGAGTGGTCACTGATTCATCCGCGAAGATTCGCCCAGGCCAGTACGCGAGAGGGGCCGCCTACCGCTGTTTCCGCTCAAGAGCTGCGCGACTGGAGCGAACGTGCGCCGATGAATCGCGCAAGGGCCATGTTGTGCGAGCCGCTGCAAATGCTCTTCCGTCCCATACCCTTTATGGGAGAGAAAATTATAGTCTGGATAGGTCCGGTGGTACAGCACCATCATGCGATCACGCGTGACTTTGGCCACAATCGACGCGGCAGCAATCGATATCGACAATGTATCACCCTTAATGATAGAGCGTGAGGGAATGGCGAGATGCGACAATGTGACCGCATCGATCAAGAGGCAGTCTGCCGGGGGAGTCAACGATGCCAGCGCGCGACGCATGGCCAGGCGAGTCGCTTCTAATATATTGAGGCAGTCGATCTCCTGCTCTGTGGCGACCCCTACACCGACCGCACGTGCCCGCCGAACAATTACCTCGTAGAGTCGTGCTCGCTCAGACTCGGAGACTTGTTTGGAATCATTGACACCGGCCAAGCGGCAACGAGAGGGCAGGATCACCGCCGCAGCGACGACAGGGCCCGCCAAAGGGCCCCGTCCGGCTTCATCCAAGCCAGCGATGCGGCGATAGCCGCGCCGCCGAGCTTCCAATTCAAATTCGTCGGTAGGTCCCACGATGCGGCCCCGCGATACGCCCGTTGAAAGGGCACCTGACAGTCGTGGTCGGCGGAACCAGGGAGAAACTATGGCTTCGAAACCGAGCCGGCTCCGGTTGGCTCCTCAGCCTTACGAGCAACCCCGGGCTTCGCCTTCACACTCGCGACGAACTCCCGATCTTCAACCTTGGCAAACTTGCCCTTCTTCCCCCGGAGATAATACAGCTTGGCACGACGCACCTTACCCTGGCGCATGACTTCGACACGCGTGACGATTGGGGAATGGATCGGGAAAATTCTTTCCACGCCGACGCCGTAGGAGACTTTGCGCACCGTGAAGGTCTCTGTGTTCAGCAACCCTTTACGGGCGATCACCGCACCCTCAAACACCTGAATGCGCTCCTTTTCCCCTTCGACCACTTTCACGTGTACGCGGACTGTGTCGCCAATTTCGAAACTGGGTGCCGATGGCTTTACGAAAGACTGTTGTATCCGTTCTAACCGATTCATGAGACTACCCCCTCCTCCCCACATCGAACAGGCGTGCCAACCACACCTTCACGAGTAAGTTCGTCTAGCAATTGTTGATCTTCGAGACTCAAGACCCGATCTTGCAAAAGATCCGGCCGTCTCTGATACGTGCTTCGCAGGGATTCCTTCCGACGCCACAGACGAATGGCCTCGTGATGTCCTGAAAGCAACACCTCTGGCACAGGCATCCCTCGAACCTCCGCTGGTCTCGTGTAGTGCGGATATTCGAGCAATGCATCCGTAAAAGACTCTTCCTCGATCGACTCCGGATCACCCAAGACGCCGGGAACCAAACGGGCTGCGGCATCGATGAGCACCAGCGCCGGCAACTCGCCCCCTGTCAATACATAGTCTCCGACGGAAATTTCTTCCGGGTTCAAGGCCAGCCGTACTCGTTCATCCACGCCCTCATAGTGGCCACAGAGGATCAGGAGCCGGCGTGGGTCAGCCGCCAAGTTTTGCGCATAGGCCTGCGTGAACGGGCGACCCTGCGGAGAGGGAAACAGCAGGCGAATCTGTTCGCCAGCCTGTGCATAGTCGGCCTGAATCTGTTCCACCGCGCGCAAGATAGGCTCGGCCTTCATCACCATCCCGGCCCCTCCGCCATAGGGCACATCGTCCGCCACCTTGTGGCGATCAAGAGTATAGTCGCGCAAATTGCGCACCGTAATATGTAAGAGACCTTTTTCCTGCGCCCGCTTGAGAATGCTCTGACCGAGCACCGGCGCCACCATGTCGGGAAACAAGGTCAGAATGTCACAGCGCATGGCGATCCTCAGCCAAGTCATCGATCCCGCGAACCATCATCCGACGGCGCTGGAGATCCACCGAGGTCACAAAGTTCTTCGCGGCCGGAATGAGGACTTCCTCCACCCCCTTGCGAACGACGAAAACGCGATTGTCCGGTATCTCCAAAATCGTCTCCAGCACTCCGACCTCGTCGCCCCGCTCGTTCTCGACCGTCATCCCGATGAGGTCGCACTCAAAGTACACGTCCGCATCCAACACCGCCGCTGAAGAACGCGGCGCTTGGATCAATCCCCCGCGCAACGCCGCAGCTTCCTCCGGTGTCGTCACGCCAACAAGGCCCATGATGTAGGTCGAACCGGCACGCCGAACATGAGTCACCGTCTTTTCAACCATCTGCCCCGTTGGATCCAGGACATGTACCTGCTTCAGATGTTCCAACCGGCCAGGCACATCGCTCAACGATCGCACTTTGAATTCGCCTCGCACACCAAAATGGCGCTCGATCTTGCCGACCGTGACAAAATCTACCTGGGCGATCGTCATGTCCTAGACGGCCTTCTTCTTCGCCGCCTTCTCTGTCTCAAACTGTTTCCACACACCACAACGGCGGAGCAGGGTCTTGACCGTGACGGTCGGCTGAGCGCCCTGGCGTAACCAGCTCAACACTCGCTCCTGCTTCAACTCCGGCAGACCCGCCTCTTTCAAGGGATCGAAGATCCCAAGAATTTCCAGGAACCGCCCGTCGCGCGGCTTCCGGGAATCCGCTGCCACGACCCGGTAAAGCGGTCGCTTGTGTCGTCCTGTCCTGGTCAATCTCAAATGAACAGCCACTGTTGTCCTCCTTGATGAATGAGCTGTCAGCCATCAGCTGTCAGCTCTTTGACTTCAAATTCGATTCTGCATGAGGCTGAAAGCTGATAGCTGACAGCTGAATGCCATGAATCACCTGGAGCGCATCAGTTGCGCAAGTTGCCGACGCCCTCCAGATCCTGCCATAACCTTGGCGATTTTTCTCGCCGAGAGAAACTGTTTGATTAATCGATTCACTTCTTCCACCTTCGTCCCGCTTCCACGGGCAATCCGCTTTTTTCTACTTCCATTGATGACCGTATGATCGCGCCGCTCGCGTACCGTCATCGAGTCGATCATCGCCGTGACTCGTTTCATCTCTCGCTCCGGTACCTGACCATCCATCGCGCCCTTGAGCTTCTGACCGCCCGGCAGCATCCCTAAAATCTGATCCATAGAACCCAGGCGGCTGACTTGCTTCAGCTGGGCACTGAAATCCTCCAGCGTGAGCGTGTTACTGGTCAGCCGTTTTTGCGTCTCCTCTGCCTGTTCACGAGAAAAGGTCTCCTGCGCCTTTTCAATCAGCGAGAGCACATCGCCCATTCCGAGGATGCGTGAGGCCATCCGATCGGGATGAAACAGCTCTAGCGCATCGAGCTTCTCGCCCACGCCCAAAAACTTGATCGGCTTGCCGGTTACCGCCCGGATAGACAGCACCGCTCCGCCACGGGCATCGCCTTCAACCTTGGTCAGAATGACGCCGGTCAGTCCGATACGTTGATCGAATTGACTCGCCATCGTGACCGCATCTTGGCCCGTCATGGCATCTGCCACTAAGAGAATCTCGTGCGGCTGTACGGCGGCTTTCACTGCCACCAACTCTCCCATCAACTCATCGTCGATGTGGAGACGCCCGCCGGTGTCCAGCACGACGAGATCGTACCCCTGTTCTCGTCCCCGCTCCACACCAGCCCGGCAGATACGGACAACATCGGCTTGGACCGCTTGTGCCTGATCGACTCGATACACGTCGATCGCAAGATCGCGCCCTAAACTCGATAATTGGTCACCGGCTGCCGGACGACGAGGATCTGCCGCAACTAACAGAACCCGTTTCCCTTGCGCCTTGAAATACCGCCCGAGCTTGCCGCAGGTCGTCGTCTTTCCCGCACCTTGGAGTCCCACCATCATGACGACGGTAGGAGGATTCGATGCCAGAGCCAAACCGGCTCGCTCACGGCCCATCATCTCCCGCAGCTCGTCCCATACGACCTTGACGACCTGGTGCCCAGGGGTCAAACTCTGGAGGACTTCCTGCCCAAGAGCTTTCTCGCGAACCCGCTCGATGAAATCCTTGACGATCTTGAAGTTGACGTCGGCTTCGAGCAGCGCCAGACGAACCTCTTTCAAGGCTTCTGCGATGTTCTGTTCGGTGAGAACCCCGGAACCGCGCAGTTTTTTTAAGATCTTCTCAAATTTTTCGCTAAGAGAATCCAGCATAGCGCCACAAAGAAAAAGGCAATCGAAGCCTTACCCTCAGATCTCCGATCACCTCGAAAATTCTAGCAAAAGAGCATCGGGGAGTCTAAAGGACGAGGCAAGATGAAGTCAAGGGAAAGGGAGACGTACATTTTATTGACATGTCCTAGGCCTTTCGTTATGGTCCAAATGGTCCTGCCATCGTTTGCATAAGACTATACAGAGAGTTGTGAGGCGGTTGCCGTGAGGAAATCATACTGGGTTCTGCTCATTTTCGTGCTCATCGGTGGACTATTGGGCGGAGTACTGGGAGAGATCCTTCGGGTCATGGCCCCTCACGGCACAATTCAATCGGTCTTCGCCACTAATTTTAGCCCAGG
>JANNXZ010000095.1:0-12559 GCA_031409835.1 Nitrospirota bacterium | reverse complement strand
GAAGCGATGGAGAAGGTCGGCAAAGACGGCGTGATCACGGTCGAGGAAGCCAAGTCCATGACCACATCACTGGACGTGGTTGAAGGCATGCAGTTCGACCGCGGGTACATCTCCCCCTACTTCGTCACCAACGCCGAGCGGATGGAAGCCGTCATGGAAGATCCGCTCATCCTCATTTCCGAGAAGAAGATCAGCAGCATGAAGGACTTGCTGCCGGTTCTCGAGCAGGTCGCCAAATTGGGCAAGCCCCTCGTGATTCTCGCTGAAGACGTGGAAGGTGAAGCCTTGGCCACTCTGGTGGTGAACAAGCTCCGCGGCACACTCAACGTGACGGCCATCAAGGCCCCTGGATTCGGCGATCGCCGCAAGGCCATGCTGGAGGATATCTCGATCCTCACCGGCGGCCAGGTGATCTCGGAAGACATCGGCATCAAGCTGGAAAATGTGAAGCTCACAGACCTCGGCCGCGCCAAGCGCATCACGGTCGACAAGGACAACACCACGATCGTGGAAGGCTTTGGCGATTCGAAGAAGATCGAAGGCCGCGTGAAGCAGATCAAGGCACAGATCGACGAGACGACCTCCGACTACGATCGGGAGAAGCTCCAAGAGCGCCTCGCGAAACTCGTCGGCGGTGTGGCCGTCATCAACGTCGGCGCCGCGACCGAAACCGAAATGAAGGAAAAGAAAGCGCGCGTAGAAGACGCGTTGCACGCGACCAAGGCAGCCGTCGAAGAAGGAATCGTCCCCGGCGGCGGAACGGCCTATCTCCGATGCATCAGCGCATTGGATTCACTCAAGCTGAACCCAGAGCAACAGGTGGGTGTCAACATCATTCGCCGCGCGCTCGAAGAGCCGATCCGTCAAATCGCATTCAATGCTGGGATGGAAGGCTCGGTCATCGTTGAGAAAGTGCGCAATGACAAGAACCTCAGCGGCGGCTACAATGCTGCGACCGAGGAATATGTGGACATGATCAAGGCCGGCATCATCGACCCGACCAAGGTATCTCGTTGCGCGTTGCAAAACGCCGCGAGCGTGGCGGGATTGATGCTTACGACCGAGGTGATGATCACTGAACTGCCGGAAGAGAAGAAAGAGTCGGCCGGTGGTGGCGGTGGTGGACACAACCACGGTATGGAAGGCATGTACTAAAAAGCGACGCTAGGAAGTAGTCAGCTTTCAGCAACGAAGGGCTCGGCGGATCGTCCGCCGGGCTCTTCGTGTTTCTTGGCTCCTCACTGCGCTACAATGAACGTCGGTTTGAATGAGCCGAGGGAACGTCCCGTGATTGTCGAAGTCGAATCAAACGAAAATTGCGAGGCAAGTGTCTTCGCGCGATTCAAAGAGATCGGCCCCGCTCGACCTATTCACCAAGTTAAGCTCTACGACCGAAACCCTGCCGGAGAATGGTATTGGGTCACTGGCTGGAGCGACAACGTCACGACGCTGGCATGCCCGGCCTATGCTCAACTGGTTGAGGACTCAGGAGCAGGATTGACGCATCTGGTCTATGGGGGACTCTACGGCCTGCGATTCAAGCCGATCAACATTGAGGAAGCTTGGAATCTCGAAAGTCCGCATCAATGGGGAGAAACCTATCTGTCGCTCGCCAGTGACCGTGATGTGCGCTACGCCGAATAGCCCGCCCACCATCAGGGTTAGCACAGCGACGTATCGGCGGTTGCAAAAAATCCTTCGTGAATGATGCAGACTAAGACAGTGTCGTGTGGTTGTAGACAACCAGGTACGCTAGACCAACCCTGCGAAGCGACACCGCACCTAAGCGACTGAGCCGGTCAACGGCGGAGAACGCCCGAGCCCAACTCATTCCGGGCATTGAAGACATCGCTTCAATCGTCAACGGCCCGCTCTTTTTCAACACCGCGATGATTTTTTTCGTCTGTGAGGATTGACGGGGCAAGCGGCTCGATAGTGGCGTTCACGGCAGCCTCCATCGGAACGGTGAGCAGCATCCCTGCTATGTTCCAGGCAGGATCATCCTTGAAATAATCTTAGCCCCGCGCACTCAGGAGTCAAGGACTTCCCTCGTTCCCACTGCAACGACTGAACAGTCACAGCGACTCCCCCGCCAGCAGCGAGAAGAACGCTGTGCACTAGCCCGCATGACGCATAATGTTCGTCGCGAAACTGCATCGACCTGGCACGAGATGAGCGGATACAGGCTACTTTGCCGGCTTTCGGCCTATCAGTTGGAATGTTTTTTTGAGCATGGCCGAGGTTTTCGGCGTGTCGAAACATGACCGAAAGATGTCGTGCACGAGAGTGGTATGGGCGGCAAGGTCGGATTGAAATTGCTTCACGGCGATCGGACGATCGGCTCTGTCATAGCCCATGCGGATGGCGCAACGTTCTAATTCTTTCTGTTGATCCGGAAGCGCATGGGTCTGTAGATCGTGCACCATCTGGAGTTTGTGCTCCACGTCTCGAAGAAACTTGTATGCACGGGTGAGATCGGTCTGTTGTTTTTTCGATAGAATACCGGCCTTCTGAAGCCGCGCCAACGAATTGAGAGTCCCACGGCCAAGAATCCCCGGCAACCGACGGCCAGCCAGCACCTGGATCGTTTGGACAAGGAATTCGATTTCCCTGATCCCGCCGACACCAAGCTTGACGTTGCGTTGTTCATGCCCTCGCTCCGCCATCTTCGCGTCAATCCGCTCCTTGACCGATCGGACCTCCTCCACAATTGCAAGCCCCTGTTCGACATCCGGGCGTTTCGATGAGGAAGTCAACACAAAGGGCCGCACCAGTGTGATGAACGATCTCCCGACCTTCTGCGACCCGGCGATGGGCCACGCCTTCAGTAAGGCCAACCGTTCCCACACTTGTCCCCTCGTCCGATAGTACTTGGCATAATCGTCAAGCGAGCGAGTGAGCTGCCCCACCGAACCTTCCGCCCGCAAGCGAAGGTCCACGCGATAGACGTATCCTTCATGAGTCTGCGCGGTCAGCGCCTTCGTCAACTCCCGCGCGAGAATTTCAAAGTATTCTTCATTGGACAGCCCGCGCTGCTCAGGGCTCTTTGTCTTCGCGCGTCCGGACACAGCCTGCCTGGTTTCTCCCTCATGGGATTCACAGACATAGAGCACATCGACGTCGGAGCTGTAATTGAGCTCGTGTCCGCCCAGCTTTCCCATTGCAATGACGGTGAAACCGGTCTCCACCCACCGCCTCTGCCGATTCTTGTGCATGGGAATGCCGTGCCGAGTCCGTAGATCGCTATCCACGATGCGATAGGCGGCATGGATAAGGACCGCGGCCAGATCAGAAAGAGAGGCGGTCGTTTCCACCACATCGGCTAATCGGAGGAGATCACGGACGCCGATGCGTAACATCTCTCGACGATGGAATCGTCTGAGCCCATCCAGCTTGAGTTCGGTAGCGGTGACACTTTCCAAACTTTGCCGGATCGTGCGTTCCATCCCCGCCCTGGTCGGCGCAGTGGACAACACGTTCTGTTGGGCCAGCCAGTACAGCAGCAGGGGATCGCGGACGAGGGTAAAGGCAAGCGAGTCGCTGTTCCCAAAAATCGCGCACACCAGATCCAGCATGCGGGGAGCGCTGCGCAGGTATTCCAACACGGCCGACCGGCTGACTCCGCTTGCGAGCCAGCGTTCCCAATGATTCAACGCCTGATCTGGGTCGGCGGTCCGCCCAATGGCCTCAAGCAACGCAGGCAGGATGTCTGCCAACTGGCGCCGCTGGTGTGGGTCTCCTGCCATCGACTGCAGATTCGCATCGGCATCCTGAATACGGTGGAGTCCGTAGGGTTGAAGAATCGCTTCAAGCCTGGCCGGTTCCAGCTCAGACACTAAAAGGACCGGGGTCGGATCCGGTCGCGCAGCCCATTCGAGCTTCGGAACGGCACAATAACGCGGCACTGGCTTCTTGGAACGAGTGGTCATAGGCGGGCATTATACGCACACCTTGGCGCTCGCACAACGAACCACGCTTCGGCTATACTCCGAGCCATGATGGATGGGCTTGGATCACGCGAGTCGATCATCAAAACCCTGGCCTCGCTATGCCCGGACGTCGATGACGAGGTCGTTCAGGATTTCGTGTCTCGGATGGACCCCGAGTACTTCGAGCGGTTCCAACCGGACACCATCGCGCAGCATATTCAGCTCGCCAGCCGGCTCACACCGGACCACCCCTGCGAATTATCGGTGCTCGACAAACAAGCGGGACGATCTGAAATCAGCATCGTCGCCTACGATTACTTCTCGGAATTCGCCGCCATCTGCGGTGTGCTCTCGGCATTTGGGCTCAATATCGAAGAGGGACGGATCTATACTTTCATGGGGGCCACTCCCACGCCGCGCCGGGAAGCTCCTTCGACGACCGGCCGGCCTAAAGGCCGGCCCGGCCTCAGCCGAAAAAAAATCGTCGATGTCTTCCTGGTGCATCCCATAGACCGCACGGGCTTTCCCTCGCCACAACACAATGCCCTCCGACAGACGGTCAGTGAGATCGTGCAACTGCTGGATGCCGGTCAGTTCGAAGCCGCGCGCCAATATGTCAACCGCCGGCTCGTCGAACGGTTAGATAAGCAGCGGAGTGCCTTCACTGGCCTGCTCGATACAGTGCAGATTACCTTCAATAATAGCCAATCCCAGACAGACACGATCATGGACATCCGATCGGATGATACTCCGGCCTTCCTCTACGCGCTTGCGAATGCCCTGGCCATGCGCAACATCTACATTGCCAAGGCCCAGATCGAATGCGACGGCGACAAGCTGCACGATCGTTTCTTTGTCAGGAATCGCGATGGGCAGAAACTGCTCGACTCCGCCGATCAGCAGCAACTACGACTGACCGCCGTGCTCATCAAACAATTCACGCATGCCTTGACCTGGGCGTCCGACCCGGCGAAGGCGCTGGCATCATTCGACCAATTCCTGGATCTTATCGTGAAAGACCAGGGCAAGAACGGTAAGAGCCAGGCGCTCGACTTCATCAGCGATAAAAAAGCGTTTCCGCTGCTCGCGCAACTGCTCGGCGCCAGCGATTTCTTGTGGGAGGACTTTCTCCGACGCCAGCACGACAACCTCCTTCCGCTGCTCTCCGAATACCGGGATGCACCCTTGATCAAGCCACAGGCGACCCTTCGGAAAGAGCTCGCTCGTCTGGTCATGCGAGCCAAAACAGACGACGCGCGAAAGGACGCCTTGAACCGGTTTAAAGACCGTGAGATGTTCCGTATCGACATCAAGCATATCGTCGAGCCCTCGGGCAATTTCCCTGACTTTTCGCTGGCGCTCACGGAACTGGCGGAAGTCATCATGGAACGGAGCATCGCAGATTGCCGCGCCAAGCTGGAGAAATCCTACGGACGCCCGCAGCTTGCCAACAAGAAACCCTGCTCCTTTGCCGTCATGGGTCTGGGAAAATTCGGCGCGCGCGAGCTTGGCTACGCCTCGGACATCGAAGTCCTCTTCGTCTACGGTGGATCGGGCAACACAAGCGGGAAAAATGGAATTGAGAACAGCGAATACTTCGAACGGCTGGCGCAGGAACTCCTAGGGTGGATCGAAGCCAAGCAAGAAGGCATCTATCGCATCGATGTCCGGCTTCGACCGCATGGAGGCAAAGGCGCGCTGGCCAATGCGTTCGAGGAGGTCTGCCGTTACTACAGTCCAACCGGACTTGCCGCACCGTTCGAGCGGCAAGCCTTGATCAAGTTACGGCATATCGCCGGAGACTCCGCACTGGGTCATCGTCTGGAAACACACCGAGATTCCTTCGTCTACGGAGACGCTCCCTGGGACATTCCCGCGGCGCTGGAACTCAGGAGGCAACAGCTCAAACAACTGGTCTCGCCTGGAAAGGTCAACGTGAAGTATAGCGCGGGAGGACTCATCGACATCGAATATGCCGTGCAATACCTGCAAGTGATGCATGGCCACAACCACCCGAGCCTGCATACTCCGAATACCCTGCAAGCACTTGCTGCCCTGGTCAATGAGGGGTTCGTTGCCCGCGCCGATGGAGCAGGCCTCCGGAAAGCCTACATCTTTATCCGAACATTGGTTGACGGATTACGCATGGTCAGGGGAAACACCAAGGACCTTGTGCTCCCTCCCTCCGATTCGGAAGAGTTTGTCAGTCTTGCCCGCCGCATTGGCTACACCAGAGACGATTGGCGGGCCGGCGCGCGCGATTTGCAGTCAGATATCGAGCAGCACATGACGCTCACCAAGACCTTCTTCGAACGAACGTTCGGAGCGGTATGAGGGGAGCAGTCAGGTGTCCTCCTTGCTCGCAGAACGCGCACGATCAGAATGTGCTCGCTTGGGGCAAGGGCGCGTCTCGGCGCGCTCGGGGTTGGGCGGGTGAGAATGTTGCGCGCAGTGAAGGACAGCCTTGACCGTTCCCCTAAAGAGAGGTTGAGGAAAGAAACACGGACTCGCTCGACGGGCACAGTAGGACCGACACGGATACCACTCCAGGAAGAGTGAAAAAAGCGGGAAATAAAACGGCGTCCGTCTCCCACTTACTGAAGACGGACGCCGTTGTTTTGTTTGCTTAGGCCTGAAACTTTACTACAAGAATCTTGAACCTTCCCTCGTCGCGCTTATCCAGCCAGTCTCGCCCCTCTCGCTTGAGTGCGGACTACGCATCGTAATACAGGACATACTCGTACGGATGCGGACGCAACCGCATGGGATCGACTTCCTTTTTGCGTTTGTAGCTGATCCACGCCTCGATCAGATCCTTGCTGAAAACCCCGCCCTTGAGCAGAAACTGATGGTCCTGTTCGAGGTTGCGCAATGCTTCGTCGAGGCTGCCCGGCATCGTACGGATCGCCGCCGCTTCCTCCGGCTCGAGATCGTACAGGTCCTTTTCAGCCGGCTCACCCGGATTGATCTTGTTCTCGATCCCGTCCAACCCTGCCATGAGCATGGCGGAAAATGCGAGGTACGGGTTCGCAGTCGGGTCGGGAAAACGCACTTCTATCCGCTTGGCTTTCGGGCTCGGTGAGTACATGGGAATCCGAACGCCTGCCGATCGATTCCTGCTGGAATAGGCCAGCAGGACCGGAGCTTCATACCCGGGGGTCAGCCGCTTGTAGGAATTTGTCGTCGGATTCGTGAACGCTGCCAGGGCCGGGGCATGTTTCAAGATGCCGCCGATATAATAAAGACAGAGTTGTGAGATGCCTGCATATTCCTTCCCCGCAAACAGGGGCTTCCCATCTTTCCAGATGCTCTGATGTGTGTGCATGCCGGTGCCGTTGTCCCCAAAGATCGGCTTGGGCATGAACGTCGCGGTTTTGCCATGCCGACGGGCCACGTTCTTGACGATGTACTTGTACATCATCAATTGGTCTGCTGTTTTGACCAGCGAGCCAAACCGGATATCGATTTCCGCCTGGCCAGCCGACGCCGTCTCATGGTGATGCTTCTCGACGGAAATCCCAACCTTTTGCATCTCCATGACCATCTCGCTGCGGATATCTTGTTGCGTATCGGTCGGCGGGACCGGAAAGTAGCCTTCCTTGTGGCGGATTTTCCCGCCCAAGTTGTGGCCTTCCTGCCCGCTGTTCCAAGCGCCTTCTTCGGAATCGATGAAGTAGAAGCCGCTGTGGCCCGTCTGATCGTACCGGACCTGATCGAAGATGAAGAACTCCGCCTCTGGCCCCCAGTAGGAGGTATCGCCGATCTTCGTGCTCTGGAGGTATTTTTCCGCCTTCTGCGCCACAAATCGCGAATCACGATCATAGGGCTCGCGCGTAATCGGATCGACAATGTTGCCGACGAGGCTCAGTGTCGGGACTGCGCAGAACGGATCGATGCAGACCGCGGATGGATCGGGGATCATCAGCAGATCGCTGTCGTTGATCGCTTTCCAACCACGGATCGACGAACCGTCCAACCCGGACCCATCCTTGAACAGCCCTTCAGTCAGCTCTTCCACGGGAATCGTGAAGTGCTGCCAGGTGCCGATCAGGTCCACAAACTTCAAGTCCACCATCTGGACTTTATGCTTCTTTGCAAACTCCAATACCTCGCGGGGATTCATTCCGACTCTCCTCCTTCGTCACATCAGACTTATAACGCAGATCCTGAAGAAACGCTTTCCGACGCATCGACCGGCTGGCCCATAAACAAATCGATCTCATGCTTGATGGTCGAGCGGATGACCTCCAGTCGAGCGTGGCCCTCGATCTTGCCTCCATCCCGGTCCGTCACATAGAACACGTCGACGACCTGATGCCTGCCGACGGTGCGCAAGGACTGCTGTATATCGTCGTCCAGTCTGGTCGAAATCCTGGCCGCATGGACCGACAGGCCGAGCTGAAAAATCGCACGAGTGATGACATACAAGAGTCCTTGCGTATCGTCGGCAAACACATCGATCACCGTGAGCCGGTCGCAGATCCCGTTATCGATTTCCACCTCGGTCGCTTGACGGGTGGCGGGCAGCCGGCGAACGGCGGACAGGCGGGTCTTTCGACGCATCAACTCATCAAGCGCCTCTTCGCCTTTCAGCACACGGACGATCGTCTCGGCAACGGAAGCACGGCGGTCCTCCGGGGGAACGCCGACATAATCCGGATCGGAGGCCTGGAAGGTGTTCACGACAATCCCGTCATCTCGGGTGATGATCTGGGCGTCCAGAATATCGAGCCCCTCGGCCGCCATCGCGCCGGCCATTTTTGAGAAGATGCCCGGGGTGAGGTTGTCGTGGGTCACCACCGTGTACTCGCACATGCCCAGTTCTTCGTTGAAGGTCTCCTCGACCAACGCATCCCCTGCCCGCAGCCTTCTGATCGCCCCTAGATGGGCGGCAATTCGCTTCGGAGACGTCCCATGCAGATAGCGCAAGGGAAACTGGCTCAGTTGCAATTCGATCCAGTCGAACTCCCCAGCCGCTATGTTCGTGAACTCACGCGCCACCTCGCTGACCAACTCCTTGAGACATTCAGGGCCGACTGTTTCATCCTGCTCGCCCGATACAACCGGCAACGTACGCCTATAGAGCTGGACGAGCAACGACTCTTTCCATTTCGTCAGGACGCCTGGCCCCACCGCCGCAATATCGGCGGCAGTCAGGACCAACAACATGCGGAGAACCTCGGGCGTCTCTACCTTCTTGGCAAAGGGCAAGAGAACATTTTGGTCATAGGGATCGCGCCGAAAAGCCGTGTGAGCCATCAGCAGATGCTTGTGCACGAGAAAGACCAGCATTCTTGTCTCTTGCTCATCGCAGCCCAACCGTATTGCCGTCTCCTCTGCGATCACCTTGCCCACTTCACAGTGATCTTCCTTCCTTCCCTTCCCCAGGTCGTGCAACAGGATCGCCAGATGCAAGAGATCCTTCCGCCTGATCTCCTGATAGACCTCCCCAATGACCCCGGACTCCAGGGCAAGCGCTTCGGCCTTGGCCACAGCCAACAGGGTATGCTCATCCACCGTATACTTGTGATACTGGTTGAACTGCATCAGCCCACGGAGCGTCGCAAAGACCGGGATAAGTTTCTCCAGCAAATGGACGTCATGCATCGCTTTCAGTGTGCCGGCCACGGCGTCCGGTCCGGCGAGGATTTTCAGAAAAACCCGGCTGACCGCAGGGGATCGGAAGGCCTCGCTCGACACGCCATCCATGTGGCTGTAAATTTCATCCAGTAGGTCGGTGTCGATTTTGAGGCGTCGGGACCTCGCCATGTCGAAGAGCCGGAGGAGCAAGTCCGGACTATCCAGAACCCGCGCCCGCAGCTCAGAGGGAACGGTCAGGCTCCGGCTGGTCACCATGAAATAGCCGTCCACCATAGCAGCCGGCAGGCCACGAGCCGATCGGCCCTTCGCCGACACAGCCTGGCAACGGTCTACAAACCGGAGCAAGGTTTCATGGAGTCCCATCGTATGCCGATAGTACTGCTGCATGAATTGCTCCACCCCCAGGAGGTGAGGCCGATCCTCGAATCCGTACAGGGAGGCGATCCGGACCTGTTCATCGAACGAGAGAATTTCCTCCGCCCTCCCCGCTTCAACGTGTAGAAACGCCCTGACACGCCACAGAAAATCACGGGCCTCCGTCACTGAAAGAAAATCCTGTCTGGAGAGGAGGCTGCGATCCGTCAAGTCCTGTAGCGTAGCGGCCTGGAACCTGGCCATGCCGGCCCACCGGAGCAGATGGAAGTCCCGCAGCCCCCCTTTGCTTTTCTTGACGTTGGGTTCTAAAAGATAGATCGTCTGCCCAAACTTCACGTATTCACGTTGCCGCTCTTCCTTCTTCTGCTCGATGAAGCGCCCGGCTCCACGACCGATCACTTCCTTGGCATAGAGACGATGAAACTTTTGAAACAGGTTCGGACTTCCAGCCAAAAACCTGGCGGTCATCATCGAGGTGCGAATCGTCAGGTCCTGCCCCGCCAGCTCAATGCAATCGTGAATCGTCCTCATACTGTGGCCGACCTGGAATCCGAGATCCCACAGATGGTGCAGCACCTCACGGAACAGTGCCGGCGCCGCCTCTCCCGCTTCCTCGCTGTAGAGGAACATGATGTCGATGTCGGAGTAGGGAGCCAACTCCCTCTGGCCATAGCCCCCTAACGCGACGAGGCAGCAATGCTGAGCCCCTGCAACTTGCGCCCCCTCCCCGGCCTGTTTCATGGCACTCCTGTACCGATCTCTCACCAGCCCGTCCACAAACTCAGTCAGGGCCGCCATCACCTCAGCCGCTGTGGCTCCGTCCAAGAGCCGCTGCTTGATGGCCTGCCTGTGCCAAGCCAAGGCGGAGACCGTGGTGGTCTCCGCCCCAGCCAAGAGCTCAGCCGACGATCCATTGTCCGACGTCATGGTCACAGAGCGCTTTCCCCCATCTCGCCGGTCCTGATCCGCACCACATTGGCAATATCCGACACGAAGATCTTCCCATCTCCGACCGTGCCGGTCTTCGCAGCGCGCGTAATGGTTTCGATGACACGCGCCGCCTGGCTATCTCCGACATACACTTCGATCTTGATCTTGGGCAGGAAGTCGGTCGTATATTCTGCGCCCCGGTAGGTTTCCTTACTCCCCTTCTGGCGTCCGAATCCCTTGACTTCCGTGATCGTCATGCCCTGCACACCTATTTCCACCAACGCATCTTTGACCTCATCCAACTTGAACGGCTTGATGACAGCCTCAATCATCTTCATGTCGATGTCCCCCTTTACAGGCTCCCCCGCGGACGCTTTACGTACAGCGTCCGCGGGGACTGCCGGCACGAATGTTTCGTCAATTGTACCATGAGCCCTGCATTACACGTGATAGGCCTTCTCACCGTGCTGACTGACATCCAAGCCTTCTTGCTCCTCATCTTTCGTCACACGCAGACCCATGATCGCATCGATGATTTTGAGAATAATCCAGGTGCAGATCATAGAAAAGCCTGCCACCGCGCCGATCATGATGAGCTGCACCATGAGGAGCTTCGGATTGCCAAAGAAGAGCCCGTCGTTCCCGGCGGCATTGATCGCCTTCGAGGCAAACAATCCTGCCCCAACGAGGCCGAGCGCTCCGCCCACACCGTGAACCCCCACCACATCGAGCGAATCGTCGAAACCCAGAGCCGGTTTCAGGATGCTGACGCAGATATAGCAGACGGCTCCAGCAGCGAGGCCAATCATGATCGCCCCGAACAATCCGACAAACCCGGCAGCAGGGGTAATGGTGGCCAGACCAGCGATCGCCCCGGTCGCACAACCGAGCGCGGTAGGCTTCCCACGATGCGCCCACTCGATCAGCATCCACACCACCGTCGCAACACAGGCTGCGATATGGGTGGCCACGAAGGCACTGGCCGCCAGCCCATTCGCGCCCAAGGCGCTACCCGCGTTGAACCCAAACCAGCCGAACCAGAGCAGGCCCGCCCCCAACAACATGATGGGGAGGTTATGAGGCGGCATCGGACTATTCGGATAGCCCATGCGCTTTCCGAGCATAATGCAGGCGACCAGAGCAGACGTTGCGGAACTGACGTGCACGACTGCGCCCCCGGCAAAGTCCAATGCGCCCATCTGCGCCAACCATCCACCACCCCAAATCCAATGGCAGACAGGGTAGTACACCACGATCGACCAGATACCGAGAAACCACAGCATCGAGGAGAATCGAATGCGTTCCGCGATAGCCCCTGTCATCAGGGCCGGGGTAATGGCGGCAAACATCATCTGGTACATCATGAATACTTCATGGGGAATCGTCGGGCCATAGACCGGATGGGGATCGGCTCCCACCCCACGCAACCCTGCCCAATCGAAGTTCCCGATGAACCCACCGACATCGGGACCGAACGAAAGGCTGTATCCGAACAACACCCACGCGATGCTGGCCAAACAGAGACAGATAAAGCTGTGCAAGACCGTACTCAGGATATTCTTTTGCCTGGTGAGTCCTCCATAGAAGAGCGCCAATCCCGGCATGGTCATCGCCATCACCAGCGCCGCAGAGGCGAGGATCCAGGCGGTGTCCCCCGTATCGACCTTCAGCGGGGCTGGAGCGGCCGACGCTTCTGGAGCCGTAGCCTCCGCCGCCGGCGCCTG